>DAOSWS010000004.1:0-134797 GCA_035593605.1 Thermoanaerobaculia bacterium
CTGAAACAGTGAATACCATCTTACCCTACTGTCTCGTGAATGGGGTCCACCTTATTCGTCTGTCGGATCAAGAAATGTAACTACGGGACTTTCAGTATCCGTAAGGTCGTTTACTATGCTGTTGCCGGTAATTGTTACTTCTTTGGCGAAAATTCCTCCTGTATCCAGTTCAGCATCTCCAAAAAGTTTGAAGGTGCCATCAGGAAGATAGATGACTGCTGATGCTGCTGTATCGCCACCCATCACCAATTCATCTGCCGTAGAGTAGAGAATTAGATAATAGGGATTTCCCTCAGGATTCAGTTGAGAAGTTCCGTCAATTTCAATAGGCCCATCCACCATGAGAAATGCTCTGCCGTCTACTGCCAGCGTACTTCCTCCATTGATCTTCACAGAAGTGAATAAATAGTCTCCTTCGGGCAGGACAAGCGTATCATTTCCCCGCACCGTCAGGTTCCCTTCATCATCTAAAGGATCCTTGCCTTTTTCAGTTAGAGGGATTAAATCATTATCATTTGAGGCTGTAAGGTCACTTATAACGGAAGAGAGTGTCACTGGATTGCAATTGCAGGGGGATTCCTGTGAGCCCGTAACTCCGGTTACGACAGCACTGGGATCCACGATCACACTATTCTCAGGTCCCGCATAAACATCGCCAGCGACATAGGAATTATCTTTAATATGGCAGTTTCCGTTGGATTTCAGGTTTGCTGGATGCAAGTTTCTCTTTGTACTTTGCTGATTCACTCTCCCGTGGATCTCAACAATCAGTCCCTGACACCCAAAAGCAGTATTTGCAGTGACATTTTTGCTTACAGGGTAGTCTTTCGCCATAGTGTTGAGGGGAAGCAGGATCGCTATAAAAAGCAGTAGCGGAATGAATTTGCTAATCCCAAACATAGAATGCGAACTCACCTGGAATCTTTTCTGAACTCCCAACTCTCTCAAATCAGAATACAAATGCATAAGTGTCCCCCTAGCCTTAACTCCTGAAACTAAATTTTCAAAGCGTAAAAATGCTTATGCAAAAAATATACCAATACACTGTTTAGGCTTATTGGGAGACTTGTGAAAACTCACAATATTATAGTTACAAGAATAGGTCAACATCATGATATTTTTCTTAAAAGAATTGGTGGTGTTACGATAAGTAACAATCAAAGGCAGTGCTTGTGTTTATTCATCTTTCTTTAATATTTTTTCCCTGGTCTTTGCCAGTACATCGTCCTTTGGAAACTCACGCAAGAGATCCCTTAACTCGATTTTCGCTGCTTTTTCACCATAATTTAATGTGCAAAATTCCATATACACGGCCATCCAATTTTCTTTTTTCCTTTGGTCAATTACATGCTTCGATATTCTTTTCCACACTTCAATGATTTTCCCTTTTGATTGAGGGAGGACCCAGCCGAATAGATATTCAAGATCAGGATATTTGCATGCTAGGCGCAGTGCTCTATCTACCGCATCTGGCTTTATTAAATGATTAATGTAACCCAAGCTAATTTCTAATATATCCTCCTTTGAACCGCACAACTTTGCAAGTTGATCAATCAATTCCTCAGCGTCACTATAATTTTTCTGTTTAGCAAAGAACCTCAATACATAGTCATAAATTCGCTTACATGCCTCCATCCCCAGTTGATCAATTCCATTCCAAACTGCTGTGCAGATTGCAAATAAATACTTACTTATTTCTACTGCATTGATTGGCGTTCGCCTGTGTATTTTACTTTTTGAAGAGCCAATTGGTTGAAGTGTGTGAGCTAGGTCCAATTCACCTGGCACTCCAACATTGTAAGGATTAACTTTTTCTTTACCAACATAAATTATTCCATCAGAAGTTCTATCCAACCACTTCATCTCTTCTAAATCATTTAGAGCGGCTTTGAATGTATCGCTGTCTGCATCAGGGAATAGGCTGCCAAATATGCCATGTAATATGTCGGAGGATATCTCAAATATTTTTACTTGATGAAAAATCGATAGAAGTTTTAATATGGCTGATTCATGAATCCTATCCTCATTTAATAGATCCATAAACCTAAAATTCCAGAATTCATTCAACATTTCCTGAGCTTCTTGGGTTTTAGGAATTCTCTCCCTATTAATACAAAAATCGACAAGATTCTTAACCGTTATCTTTTGCTCCAAAGCCCACTGCACGTACAAATCCCGCTCTTCACTGTCTAGCTTAATTCTGATTGAATCAAACAGGTTACTGACTAGTTGAGGGTGAAACAATTGAAGCTCATCATGCAAATCCAATATCTCGAATTTATTATCTGAAAAGTATCTTCCATATTCATCTTCCACTTTTGCTCTTTTTTCATGAGAATAGGTGACAATCTTGTTTATCCTTAATTTATTGATCCTTTTTGATTCTTTATCAGAGTTTGTTCTCCTTTTTGAATCCAGGTAATTTGTCAGTGCTTCCAACTTGCCAATTGAAGATTGGTTATAAGACGTTCCCAAGTCTTTGTCGATATCTTTTAGAATTATTACGTATTCATCGGGAATGTCCTTTAAAAACAATTTCATCAGCTCATTGTCCTGATCGGTAAGTCTCTGAATGTAGATTATTGTAGCTTCCTTGAAATGATCTTTTATGAACTGGTAAATAGCACTCCTGCATCCCATGCCACTATTTCCAATGATCTCAATATTAGGTGGTACAAAAAGAGTCCCAAAACCTTGTCTCCCTGAAATATAGCGTTTCACTTTTACTTTTTCAAACTCCTCAGCTGATAAATCCGTTAAAAAGAGATCTTCTAGAATCGGCTGGTTGTTCCCTTTAAAAATCCGGATGTCACTTTTCCTTGATAAATATTGGCTCCACACCCAGGGATTTCTGCTTAATAAAGCTATTAGTGAATCGTTATCCAGGAACAGTACTCCCTTCAGTTCCAGATCTTTCAGCACCTTTTTTAGAACTTTTATCGCTTGAGCTTCGTCGAAAGTATCACTTGAACATAGAACAATCCAATCCGGCTTATGTCGAACAATCATCGCCCTGTGAAGTTTAATCTCAAATTGGAGGGCTTCTAGAAATTCCTCTTGAGAATTACTCTTTGGAACAACCACAAAACAGAACCTTCCTTTCCTCCCCTTTAGTGACCCATCATAGAAACGAATTCCCACTTCCTTTTTTGAGGTAATTCCTTTCAGCTCTTTAGTTTCATTGAATTCCTCTAATAGCGGAAATAAAACATCTAACGATTTATTCTCCCAATTCTGAAGTTTTTTAACGCAGTCCGTTTCCTCTATCCATGGAAGACATGTCACTGGAAACTTGTTCACTTCAATTCCAGATTCCTGGTCCATTACCATATTAGTGATTGCTTCACCCCTAACCTCGTCCTTCAGTGTATATTTTTCGGCGAAACTCCTCTCCAGCATGATCACGAGGAAGTTTTCTTCAACAACCTTTTCAGAAATCTGGACATACCCCATCCATGGCATCTCTCCATCCAGCTTTATTGTTGCCCCTTTGATCATCTTTCCGCTTATATCGTCTTGCTTTCCCTTGAAAGCTCTCAGGTCTATACTTCCATTCTGCTCCCAATATTTCAAAAGCTCAATGGATGTCAGGTTCTTATCAGACGGATCGATATTGCCCTTCATCCCATTAACTTTATTATAGAGCTTATTGAAATTATTTCTAACTGTTTCATGAAGCCATTTGATGGGGTAATTATTGAATCTATTTTCATCCCATTCTTTTTTTGGTTTTTTTTGTGGTTTTGACAGGTTAGATTTTGTCCAATATTTCAAATTTTTACTTGAATACCAGATACCATTAGCCTTTTCAAATATGCCTCCAATTATCCGATCCTCAACTTTTTTATCTTTCTCTGAAAATCTAGCATTTTTTAGGATAGTAATATTCTCCGTGATCATTGCCAACATTTCGGGGAGCCAGTGTTTTCTGTATCCCATGCGCTGATTGGTTCCGGGGAAAAATCTATTCCTGATATCCTGATTGCAGGCCACCATCCAGTGGATAATGATGTATTTTCTAAATTGCTCCGGAGTATAGTTCATATTGCTTTTTTAACAAGTCTCTGATTCATGTTGATGAAATTAATACCCCATGTCATGGAATCAAAATAGAGCATTTCGATAAAAGAATCAAGGTACATTTCGTTTCCCTTTCCAGGAAAGCTCTTTCCAGGTTACAGATCTTTAAAATCAGCTCGTAAAAGTGAGGTCCCAGTTCTTCTTTTGGGACAACTGATCGGGCCTCAAATCATCAAAGTATTGCATGGTGAGTACTGCTTTAAAAGGAGATGCCATGCACTATCAACTCAGATTCGAGAAACTCCAGCAGCGAAGTAAGCTCAATTCCTTTGTAGAACAAATTTTCCTGATCCGGGCTCCTCCCTCTTCCACTCAAAAGCAACCATTCCATCACTTAGAACTAACCACTTTGAAGAGGAGGAACCATGGCCAATGTAATTTCATCCACAGGTCAGCCCCTGATCATTGATGCCGATTCCAGCACTGCCGGAGAGATAAACAGTCAGCTCCCGGCTAGGTTCAATAAAGGCATGATGTTCAGGCAAAATCAGGACGGAAGCGTTACCCAGCTTCGCAATAAGGATAGGGTTAATGATGACGATGTTGTCGTCATTACTCCATCCCATCAGGCGGGGTCCACTTCCCATTGATCAATCCATACGCAGGGGCGGAAATCCGCCCCTGTTTCATTATCTGGAGGAACTATGTCTGCTTTTAACCTTGGTAACGAAATTAACAAGCTGGTTTCAAGAGGTTTCGCTATCAAATTTTTTCAGCAAGATCTCATCTTGATTGTGGAGAATCTCGATCTGCCAAGATGCGGCGATTGGAGGTATAAAAACGCCCAGCGAAGATTGGATACGCAAATCCTGATTCCGTTTCCCCCTTACACTTCCCATCAGCGGGTCGGCTTTGGGTCTTCTCACCCTGAGTACGCCATTCACACTGGTCCTCTCTATGTGAACGGGCAGAAACTCAACCATTTGCATGAGTGCGGCTGCACGTTCGGCCAAAAAGGGTGGCACTGGCTCTGTTTCGAAGCGCTCGACTGGGACCACCGAAGAGGGGATGGACTATTGGAGCTTATGGGGCTTCTTGAGATAACCATCGCCGACAGAATTCCAACCTAAAGAGAGGTGAAATATGTCCTATTCATTTGTCATTCAAAAAGATCATTTTGAGATTCTCAAAGAGCTTGGCCAGAAAGAAGCGCCCAATGAAGTCGGCGCCTTTCTGCTTGCTCAGAAAATTGACTCACGCTTAAGCACAAGATTGGTGGCAAGAGAACTTGTCCTTTTCGAACCAGATGAACTTGAGCAGTCCAGTTTTCTTTGCGCGCCAACCCCCAAAGCCCTCTCCCGATTCTTAACCAAATTCAAAAGATCAGGCCTTCATAGGAACGAATACGTTGTAGTCTATGTCCACACGCACCCATTTGCGAAAGGTACTACCCGATTTTCGTCAATTGATCACTCCTCCATGAGTTCCGACAGGACGACTGTTTATGATCCTCATTTTGGAGACATGAAATCTGCCTGGCTGGTATTTAACTCTCATTTCAACTCGTTTGACGGTCGGCTGATTGAAAGGGGGGGGCACATTACACATAATATTGACCAGATCATCATTATCGGGAAACA
The DNA here is from genome assembly GCA_035593605.1 of Thermoanaerobaculia bacterium. NCBI lineage: Bacteria > Pseudomonadati > Acidobacteriota > Thermoanaerobaculia > Thermoanaerobaculia bacterium. Next base: position 5,661 of record DAOSWS010000004.1, read on the forward strand.
TCTTGAACGCCTGTATCGCAATCCTCTAAAGAAATCCAAAGAGCTCAACGACGAAAAGAAATTCAGCAGGATGTCTATAATCCCTGGGATTGATTTGGACAAGTACAGAAACTGGAACATTGGCCTTGTTGGACTTGGGGGCAACGGCGCGTCCTGTCTTGAATCCATTGTCATGATGGGCGTTGGGGATGGCGGAAATCTTGTACTTGTGGACCATGACTCCATAGAAGTTTCCAATCTTTCCAGGATTCCCTACACATCGGATGTCCACCTGGGAATGCCAAAAGTACAAGTTGCGAAAAAGTATCTTCGCGAGATCCAGCCGGGTCGAAAATGCACAGCCCTGAAAAACAGAGTATGGGACGCGGAGGCTCAGGAATATTTAAAAGGAGTTGATCTACTATTCATCAATTCCGACAATGACCTTTGCCGTTACTACGCTAGTTACTTCAGCAGCCTCTATTCGATTCCCCTGATGGATGCAGGCGCTGGTGTCATTTCTCATCAGGGGGAACTTTCCTCCATTGGCGGACAGGTACGCGTTCAAATTCCAGGCGTCACCCCTTGCCTGATGTGCAACATGGGGCTTGACCTCTCTCGAGTGGAAGCAGCTCTTCCGTGGAAAAAGGATGAACTGTCTGTTGAAGTTAGAAGAGAGCTTGCCAATGAAGGCTATTTTTCAGAAGAACTCCAAGGTCCCTCACCATCGGTTTTCTATCTCAACCAGATGTGCGCTTCTCTCACTTCCGTGATGACTAGTCAACTACTCCAAAACGGCATTGTCCATCCTGGCGTCACGTTTGAGCTTCGGCCACCTTACATGATGACGGCGATCAATGTGGAATCTGAAGAAGGGTGTCCGATCTGCCATGACAGCACTCTTGCTTATGAAAACCCGAAGTTATTAACTCTTGAAAAGCTTTTCAACAGGGAGACGTTGAGCCATCCATTTCCCGTTGGGCCCAATGCCGAAAAGGAGCTGAAACAATGACTGACGATACTTATGACGAGAATCTGTTGACCGATGAGAACTTTGACGACGATTTAGCAGAATTGCTAAGAAGAGGAATCAAGCCGATTGGCCCTGGGGGCATTCCTCCCTGGCTTCGGGAGGACTATGATCCGGAAACTGATCAGTTACGGGAACCAGATCCTAACATCCCCAGGCCTGGATGTGGAGCTCCAGGAAATTCGCAGGAATAGAGCCCATCTTCCAGATAAACCATATCCCTATGAGGAGGAACCATGTATACGAGAATCGCTAAAGTCTTTACGCATTCAATCATCATCATGGCGGCGCTGAACTTATTGGACATTGTGAACAGATACAACCATTTTCCCCTGCTATCCAAATTGCTGGGGGCCGTGGATCATTTTCAATTCTTCACCTTATCCATTGTTCTTGCCTGCGTCATGAACGGACAGAAAGTCCTGATGCTTCTGAGTGTGTGCATGATTTTATTGATGACCTTCAGCACACCCAGATTCAACATCCTGCAGGTTGTTTTTCCCACAGCTGCAGGGATCGTGATCGGCAACGTCATCCACTCCCTTATGAAGGAGAACAGAAGACATGCCGACAAACTGGGATCTGAGGAGGATTGAGCAATGACCTCCAATGATCCCAGGGATGATGAGAGTGTAAATCCATACCTGGATCTTGAAGAGGATCGTCAAGACCAACGCTCTCTAGTGGAAACTGTTGAAGAGGAGAGGGTAGTAGTGGTTGACCAGAGCGGGATAGAACAGATATTGGGCGTCCAATATCAGTACATCGTGATTGATCCAATGACCGGGCAGCGCCGTTTGGTGAAAACAAAGAGATTACTCAGAAGCGGGGATGGACGTCTCATTCATCAGCCGGATAGTGAGGTTTTGTATGACTGCGCCCGCTGCTCAAGACGCACCCTCACCGCATCCTCGGTGCGATTCTGCTCTGAGTGTCAGTCTGTTGTCTGCCTGGACTGCGCGAAATCCATTCAGGATCCAGACGAGACGTTACATCTTTGCGGGACGTGCTTTCAAAAAACAAGAGGGAAAAGAATCCTATCCAAATTGAGGAGGTTCATCGAATGGGTAACCACTATCGAGAGGTGAATCCGTGTGCACCCGCGATATCTCCCAAAGAGAGGGAAGAGTTTCTTGACTTCCTTGAACGGTTCAGACTTGCCGAGCATGATCCTGGCCTGGCTGTGTTGCTGCAATCCATTGATTTTGAATCGCCTTCCCACCTTGATCTTCAGACCTGGGAATTGTTCAAAGGAAAAGTCAGCAACTTTCAAGCCTATCATCATCAATTCCCTTTCATCTCTGTTCCGAACGGTCATTTCAACCACGGCTGCGTATCGGTAGCCTATCTTCATTCCACCAAACATCCCATCAAAAGGAATCTGGATCTTTTCACGGGACATATCGTGATTTCAGGCGCGACTAATTCCGGGAAGACTTCTTTTTCGCAAAACCTCCTCCAGCAGCTCATTCCGATTGACGCGCTCCACATGATGGTGTTTGATCCCAAAGATGATTACAGATTCTTGGCTTATCACGATCCGGACTGTCTGATTATCACGCCTGAATCTCTTTTCAACCTGATGCAAAAACCATCCTACTTAAGCTTGAATGACCACATCTTTCTTTTCATCAACTGCTTTCGAAAAACCTTTTATGGCGCTGAACTTGTTACCCAGGTGCTCCACGAAGCCCTGAATAAAGCATACAGCCAAAAAACCCACCCCACGATTCACGATCTAATAGAGATCGTTGATTCTTTATACACAAAGAGTGATACCTACGCTAGGCGGGACGCGATTCGTGGCACAGTACTGAGGCTGAAACGGTTTTCCGCTGATTTTCCCGGTCCCTCGCGATCGCCTGGCGGTATTTCCATGGATGAGCTCTGGAATCACTCCATCTGCATCCCCGTGAAAAACATCAGCAGCGAAACGCACAAATTTATCTTTACCTATCTTGTCCAGAGTCTGTTCTTGAGGAACCGGCATAGAAACATCAGAGACGGCCTGACCCATGTCGTTTACACGGATGAGGGGCATGAGACCTGGTCCATGGACCAAGCAAATATTGACAGAGTGCCCCTGCTGAGCTCGTTTCAGAGCCAGTTCAGGGAATTTTCCATTGGCTTTTTCATCACAACCACCTGCTTTTCCAAATTGCATGATCTGGTTAGGAGCAACACCAACTGCTTCATCTGCTTAACCCAAACCAACCACAAAGATGTTGCCGCTATCTCCCAGACATTTAATCTCTCTAAAGAACAATTGGAATTTTTGAATGTAAAGATGACCAAAGGTCAGGCGATAGTCAAATTTTCAGAGACCTGGCGTGATCCCATTCTGGCCACTTTCCCTCCACTGTTAATTCCGAAAGACCTGCCTACTTCTGAGTGGAGTGCTGCCGTTGAGAGAATTAACAAGTACGCTCCCTTGGCGCTCCCTCCAGCGATCCTGGTAGAACCTGAGCAAGAAAAACCTATAGTTGAAGAACAGGAACCCAAACACGAAAAACCTGCAAGAAACCAGTTAAATACAAATGAAAAACAATTGCTCAAAGCTTCCGCGAAACGAATACAGACTTCCATGGACGCCTATCAGACCGCTGACCTGCATCCAGATCAGGGAAATCGTTGTAAGAAAAAGCTCATCGCCCTGGGCTTTCTGGTAGAGAAAAAGATCCTCATCAAGCCGGGGAGAGGAGGTCTGGCCAAAGTCCTTCTTCCGACACAAAAAGCGCTGGAGTGTTTCAATTTGAAGCAAGAGAAATCGAGTCGCGGGGGGGACGGTCCTCAACATCGTTATTTGTCGGAAACGATCAGCAGTCTGATTCCAAAGGCAGAAATCGAATTCTCAATCAATGAAAAAAGCGTGGATGTCTTCTTTATTTACCTGGAAAAGGAGCATAAAGAATTTGTCTCAGCTCTTAAGGACTCTATTTTTTTCTATATAGAAGACAAAGGGGCTAAGCACTCAAATTTTTTCCATATAGAAGAGAAAGCTTCCCGGGGCCTCACCAATTCTCCCTTTCAGGAAGGTGAATTGATCGCCTTGGAAGTTGAGTGCAGCGATATTCGTAAAACAGCACTTTCAAATATCAAGAAAAACCACGCAGTCGGTATTTCATGGACAGTATTCGGTGTACTGCCGAAGGAAGTAGATCGCCTAAAAACTCTCCTAAAGAATGAAACAACACCAGGAATCTGTGCTGTGGATGTCTTGAAGTTCCTGGAAGGTCTTAGAGCGGCTTACGGGAAAAACAATGAATAACTTCTCAATTATTTTCCATATAGCTATTTTCAATGTGATCCATCTATTTATTTTCTATATGGAAACGATCTGGCGCGGTCTCAATTACAAGCGCTTTTGCAGCCTTCTAAACCATGGAGATCAACGAAGCGCTGATTGAAAAGACGCGCAAAGTCTGGGAGCCAATATACGGTCATCCCTTATCAAGGGAGGACTGCGTTGAGATCATCAGAAACGCAAAGACGTACCTCTTAACTTTAATAGAAATGACAAATATCCTAATAAAAGAACACGAACAATCCCAAGAAAAAACTGACCGGGATGAGGTATTACATCAGGGCGTTGCGGCTGGCTGGGTGGTGGGTGGGGATTCACCTGACAAGTTGACTGACGAGTGAAAGAATGGTATTCTTATACCCACGGTATTTACGGAGGTAGAAGAATGGTCCAGGAAGAGACAAAACAAATCCACATAAAAATGTCTGCTGAACTGCATAGGAAGCTAAGGCTTAAGGCAGCTTATGATGATGTATCCATCCAGGAGTGCGTTTTAAGAATTCTTGAAAAGGAGTTGGATAAGAAAGAAATAGGAATCGTTGAGAAAGGAGGGAAGAAATGAGAAAGGCCGTTATTTACGCAAGAGTCTCATCAAAGGAACAGGCGAAGCATGGCTACTCTATTCCCGCTCAAGTGGATCTTCTTACCCAATACGCCAAAGAGAATAAACTTTCAATCGTGGACATCTTTAAAGATGAAGAGACCGCAAAGCAAGCCGGACGGACAAATTTCAACAGGATGATTAAATTTCTAAAAAAGACAAAAACGGTCAAGATCATCCTGGTCGAAAAAACCGACCGTCTCTACAGAAATTTTAAAGATTATGTCACCATCGACGACTTGGATTTGGAGATGCATTTAGTAAAAGAACATGAAGTCATCTCTCAAAATTCAAAATCTCACCAGAAGTTTATTCACGGGATCAAAGTGTTAATGGCGAAGAATTACATCGACAACCTTTCCGAAGAGGTAAAAAAGGGCCAGTTGAAAAAAGCTGAAACTGGAATCCTGCCCACCTTCGCACCTCCTGGGTACCTCAACAAAAACAAACGAATCGAACTGAATCCACCTTATGATTTGTACATCCGTCAATTGTTCGAGTGGTTCTCTACTGGTAATCATTCCATCAAATCCTTAACAACACTAGCAAAAGATCAGGGTTTAACTCATCCACAAACAAAACGTCCTTTTACAAAATCCAGTGTCCATAGGATTCTCTCCACTACGTTTTACTATGGTCTTTTTGATTGGGGAGGAAAAACATTTAAGGGAACACATGAACCAATCATTAGCAAAGATCTGTACGATGAAGTACAGAGGATTCTCAAGAAGAAAAACCATGGCTCCGAAACAAAACGAGACTTTCCATTTGCAGGTCTTTTGACATGCAAAAAGTGCGGGTGCGCGATCAGCGCTGAAGTGAAAAAAGGAAAGTACGTCTACTACCATTGCTCCTATTTCAAAGGACGCTGCGGAAATGATTACATAAGACAAGCAAAACTGGATAAATTACTTGGTGATGTTATTCATGCAATTAATATTCCTGATGAGGTCGCAGATTGGATGTCTTCGCTTATAAAAGATGAGATGAAGCAATTCAGGAAGAGACACCATTCCCTGCATAATGCAACTGAGAAAAGAATTGAAATCATAAAGCAAAGAATTGATAGGGCGTATCTAGACAAACAAGATGGGAATATTACTGCTGAATATTGGGATGAAGTGAGCAAGAAATGGCAAGCAGAATTGGCCAGCTTAAAATTAAGCCAAACGCAATCATTAGGATCGAATCAGAATTTTGAAATTGCAAGGAATACTTTAGAACTTTCTAAAACCGCATATTTTCAGTATGTTAACGCAGACTGGCCAGAAAAGAAGAAATTGCTGAATTCAGTACTTTCGAACTGCTCCTACTATCAAGAAAACCTCGACCCTGTATACAAAAAACCGTTCGATGCACTTGTAAAAGGGAATAAAACTGGAGACTGGCGGAGAGGGTGGGATTCGAACCCACGGCACCCAGAGGGTGCAGCAATTTTCGAGACTGCCCCGTTCGTCCACTCCGGCACCTCTCCGAAAAACAACTTATAAAAGAACAACGAATCTCAGCCCGCGTGGGTGAGAATACCACGGTGGGATTCGACTCGAGTATACATTCAATCCATACCCGGGAGAGCGCATCGAGGAGGACGCGAGGGGGAAGATGCTACCCACGGCTTCCCAACCCCTCGGGACACGATTCGGTTCACTTCAGGGACACGTAACAAGTACATGTCCCACGTTCACCGTTCGTCCACTCCGGCACCTCTCCGAAAAACAACTTATAAAAGAACAACGAATCTCAGCCCGCGTGGGTGAGAATACCACGGTGGGATTCGACTCGAGTATACATTCAATCCATACCCGGGAGAGCGCATCGAGGAGGACGCGAGGGGGAAGATGCTACCCACGGCTTCCCAACCCCTCGGGACACGATTCGGTTCACTTCAGGGACACGTAACAAGTACATGTCCCACGTTCACCGTTCGTCCACTCCGGCACCTCTCCGTAATTGCATTATTCAAGAACAATATGTTCCCTGTCAGACAGGGGCATCAGTGTACCAGATTCTCCCGTGGGAACAAAGACAGGAGATCGATTGTGACGTCAGGGAAGCGTATCGAAGGCCAGCGGTTCTCCGTGCAGGAACGTATCAAAAAGATTCGAGGCGAGGGGATCCATAATGTGCTCGCTCTGGCCTCCCGGGAGCGAGACCCACGATTTCACGGTCCCGGATTTAAACTCCACGGTGAAGCGCATCGAGGCAATGAAGAGGGTGCCGTGCCCCCGGGCCGGGTTGTACCCGCCGAGGTTGACCGTGTTTAAGTCCCCCGGATAGGGAAACCGCCCCAGGGAAAAGGGGAAGAAGTTCAGCCGGATCGCCGCAGGATAGGCCAGCCAGTACGTGTGTTCCTCCCCCCAGGGTTTGCTCCCGGTACTCGACATCCTGGAAACTACGTCTTCGAAGGATTCGGTCGTCTCAGTCCGCACATCGTCCCATAACGGGGATTCGGGATGGGTGATCGCCTCGTCGACGGCGGGATAGGTGAAGGGCAGGATTTCCAGGTAGTGGGAGTAAAGCTCCCCCAGCTCATCCTCGACCAGGGCCCGGGTCAGATCTTCGTAGAGGTGGATCCAGAGCGCCGCCTCCGCCGATTCCGGGACCATCTTCCGATCCCACGCCTCCAGAGGATCGCGCAGTTCCCGGGGAAGACGGGGAAACAGCTCAGGCAGGAGAATCTCGGCCTGCCGGCTTTTCACGCTCATCTGGAGGGCCTGGATCTCCTCGATTCCCCAGTTCCGAGTACGGCTCAGCTCGGCGTCAAGGTAGTCCTTTCGATAGGGGGCGCACCATGCATGGGAGAGCCGGTCGTCGGTACGCTCGTTGGCGGAGACCAGGAATCCCTCCGGCGGATCGATCGCATGGGGAAGGTCGTCGTAGTCCAGGAATCCGCCGGGATCCTTCCCGGCCGTGGGGACGATGCCCGAGTACCCATCCCGGACCGGAATGTTTCCCACGGCGTGCCATCCGATGGTTCCCTCCTTATCGGCGGTCACCAGGTTGAAGGCCACGGACCCCATGTCCCGGCCCGACTCCAGGACTCCCGGTACCGTCTTCGCCCTGAGGAGCCGGCGGAAGGCCGTCAGAGTCGATCCCTGGACCGGGGCCGAACGGAGGATCACGATCGGTTTTCCCGGCTCCGCTTCGGTGATGACGGGCCCGATGGGCGTTCGATGGATCACGGCTTCCTTCCGGGCGCCCCCGCGGACCCCGATTTCCAGGATCTCCTTCGTGACCGGAAGATTCTTGCCCTGGTGGGTCCAGCCGTTCCCTTCGGGAAGAGCCACGGTAAGGTCGACGGTATCCGCCATCACGTTGGTGAATCCCCAGGCCGTCTTCGCCGTGTGTCCGATCCCGATGACGGGGACCCCGGGGAGGGTGAGGCCGGCCCCCTCAAGGTCCCCCATCCGGAACCGTACCGCGTACCACAGGGGGGGAAAGGACTTGGCCAGGTGCGGATCGCTGGCCAGGATCACGCTCCCGCTTCGGGTCCGCGAAGGGGCCAGGGCCCAGGCATTGGAGGCCGTGAGGGAGAGGTAGTCACGAAGGGTGGAAAACCCTTCCAAAACGGGCGGAAAGGGGCCCAGCTCCTTCAGGCTTTGAAGCTCCTCCAGGGGAAGAGGGGGTGCGCCGGGGTAGGCGGGAAAGAGGAGGGCCAGCCGCTCCGGGGGAACGCGGGAGGATGCCTTGAGGAGAAAGATCTCCTGGTGAAAGTTTCGGGCCAGGTCCCAGGCCATGAGGCCCAGGGGGTAGAGGGAACAGGCCGGTTCCCAGGGTTCGAGCGCAATGCCTCCCAGGGAAGCCAGGAGGGGCGGTTTCCGGGATTGGGTGGTGCGGTTGACTCCTTCGGCGTAGGCCTCCAGGTAGGCAAGGTCGTCGCCGCTCATCGTCTTCAAAGCCTCCCGGGACTGCCCCGGGATATCCATCAGGCGCATCACGCGGTCCAGCTCCACGAAGTCATCGCCCAGAAGCTCCGAGATCCGCCCCTCGGCAAACCTTCGCACCATTTCCATCTGGAGACGGCGGTGGACGGCGTGGACCTCGCCGAGCTTCCCGGCAAGATCAGCCTCCGTTTGCGCGGTGAGGGTCGGGATTCCGTTTTTGTCAAAGGGTACCGGCTCCCGCGGCAGATCAGGAATGCGGCTTCGGATCCAGAGAAGACTGCCGATCACAGCCACGGAGACCAGCAGGAGTGCCAGGAAGCACCCGGCTTTCCATCTTCGGACCGGACTCCGGTGCAGGGGTTTCATGTCAGGATGATCGCACAGACAGCACGAGAGAGGAAAGTTTTATCGCGACGAAGAAGAGGATCGACAGGGTATATCCCGCGACCGGGTAGAGAAGGATGCCGGCGAGAAGGGCTCCCGCCATGGCGCCTCCGTGATCGAAGCCCTCCGCGAGTGACGCGGCGCGAAGGTCGTCTCCGTAATGCCGCCCCGCCAGGGGAAAGGGAATGCCCGTTCCGATCCCGAGCAGAACCATGGCCCCCAGAAAGAGAAGGGGCGACTGGATCGGGAGGAGCAGCAGGAGCAGGGATAGGGCCATCAGGATGTCCCCACGGAGGAGGGTCATCCTCCGGGAGAGGAGACCGCCGAGACAGAGCCCGGCCATGAAGATGGCGGTCAGGAGGCCGATCCATCCGTAGAGAAACCCGGCCCGTGACTGGAAGGCGTAGAGAAGCAGAAGCGCCCCTCCCATGCCCCCGGCACCACTGGTCGTCACGGAGTAGAGGGGCGGATGGTTTCTCAGAAGGACCATGACGATTCCGAAAAGCAGAAGGAGCCCGACCGCGAGTAGCGCGGCGGGCAGCCGGGCCAGGGCCTGCCAGGGCGAAGGTTTTCCCGCGAGCTTCTGGGACTGTCCGAGCGTCCACAGGACCGCCGTCGGGCGGTTCTCGGTGTTCATCGCGGACCGGCAGGACTCCATCCTCTTCTCCAGCTCAATGACCCGGTCCCTTGGGTAGAGAAGCGGAAAGATCTCGGGACTGAAGGTCTGCCGTCCCAGCTTCCCGGTCCGGGAACGCTCCATCAGGACGTGCGGATTCAGCGTGAGCGTGGAGCCCTCCCCTCCCATGAGGATAAAGGTCTCTTCCCCGGGGAGAAGGTGCACGTCCGGAAAGACTTCTTTCGCGGCGAGAACGACGGCGTGCAGGGCTTCCGCCGACTCCTCCCCGATGTAGTTCACCCCGGAGGAGATCCTCACGGCGGCCACGCCGTCCGGGGCCAGAATCCTCCGATACTGCTGAAAACACTCGCGCGTGAAGGCCCGGTTCAGAAAGACGGACGAGGGGTCGGGCATGAGGGAAAGGATGAGATCGTAGGGGCCGGAGGCTTCCCGGACAAAGGCAATGGGGTCCCGGGCGACGGTACGGATCAACGGATCCAGGGGAACAGGGCAGTATTCCTGGAGAAAGGGAGCAAGTTCGGGATCGGTGTTCACATGGTCGATTTCCTTCACAGCCGGGGCTACGAGGGCCTGAGCGTCCACTCCGGGCATTCCCCCCAGGAGGAGAATCTTTCCCGGGTGAGGGGATTGGGCAAGGAGGGGACGGATCCGGAGATCGGCTCCATAGGGATCGGGACAGGTTCCCGCAACCTGTCCATTCAGGTAGAGGAAAATCTCGTCTTCCATCCCGGTCAGGGCCAGGTGCTGGTAGGGGGTCTGCCGCATAGCCCTGAGTGCAAGGGGAATGTCCATCGAACGCCAGCGAAGCGTTTCCAGCTCTCCATCGATCCTCGTGGAAAAGGGTGAAAGACAGAAAAGAAGGGACAGCACGGAGAGTACCATCCCCGGGGGACGGAAAACCAGAAACCCGCTGAGGGCCAGGATCCACCCGATCTGTCCCACAGGTGAAGTAAAGGGAATCAGGAGAAAAGTAATGACAACCCCGCCTCCCATCGATCCGATCGATTCCACGATGAAGGCGCGCCGCACGTCCCACCCCGACCAGCTCATGGCCAGGGGAAAGAGCAGGCCGACCAGCAATCCGGGAAACGCCGTGATCACCAGGGCGTGGATCCCGCAGGCCCAGAGGTCGGGCAGACCACCGGATGGGACTGTCCAGATCTCCCGGGCCAGGCGGGCCGGAACGATCCAGAAGGCCCAGAGGATCAGCCCGGCGGCGAAGAGGGTCGGGTACCACCGGGAGAGGAACCGTACCGATCGGGCCAGAAAGGCCCCCAGGGCCACGCCGGCAAGCCAGGCTGTCAGGAGAAGGCTGACGGCCAGTTCGTTTCCCGAGGCCGTGACCAGGCCCTCCCTCAGAAGAAGGGTCTGGAAGGCCGTGGCCGCGAAGCCGAGCGCGAAGAGCGCGGAAGCCGGTTGAAACTTCTTTCCCATGGCCTTCTCAGAATAGCAGAGGCGGCCCGTCCTTGAAAGCGGGCCGGGGCTTCCTTCGTACCCCGGCCCGCCCTGCACCTCAAGGAGGGTCTATCGATTTCTATTCGGTCCGATCAGTGAGATCCGCCATTGTAGGCGCTGATATCCAGAAAGCCGTGACCCGAGAGATTGAACACGATTACCTTCTCCTCCTCCCTATACTCCCTTGCCGTGTCGATCGCTGCCGCGATCGCGTGGGCCGATTCCGGTGCCGGCAGGATCCCTTCCGTTCTGAAAAAGAGCCGGGCCGCCTCAAAGACCCGGTCCTGCGGGTAGGCCCTGGCTTCGATCAACCCGGTATTCAGAAGGTGGCTGACCAGGGGAGCCGCCCCGTGGTACCGCAGTCCCCCGGCATGGATGGGCGGCGGGATAAAGTCCTTCCCGAGGGAATGCATGTGCATCAGGGGTGTCATCCCCGCTGTATCGCCATGGTCGTACTGCAATGTCCCCTTCGTGAGCGTGGGACAGGCCTCCGGTTCGACGGCAATCACCCTCACCTCTTTTCCGGAACGGAGGCGTTCGCCGACAAAGGGGAAGCTGATCCCTCCGAAGTTGGATCCCCCTCCCACACAGCCGATGACCACGTCGGCGTCCACACCCGCTTCCCGGAGCTGGTCCTTTGCCTCAAGCCCGATGACGGTCTGGTGCATGAGGACGGCATCCAGGACCGATCCCAGGGAGTACTTCGTACCCTCTCCGGTGACCGCGGCCTCGATCGCCTCGGAGATGGCGATCCCAAGGCTCCCCGGATGGTCTGGATCAACTTCGTGAAAGACGCGCCCCGCCCGGGTCAGCGGGCTCGGGCTTTCCACGATGGAAGCCCCGAACATCTCGCAGAGAATCCTGCGCCCCGGCTTCTGGCGGTAGCTTACCCGGACCATGAAGACCTTCACATCCACGCCGAAGATGGCGCCGGCGTGGGCCAGTGCGCACCCCCACTGCCCCGCCCCGGTTTCCGTCGTCAGGCACCGGACTCCCTCCTGCGCGGCGAGGTAGGCCTGCATCAGCGCCGTATTGCTCTTGTGGCTTCCCGTGGGCCCGGCGCCTTCGTACTTGTAAAAGATGTGGCTCTTCGTGTTCAGGGCCCGTCGCAGCTCCCTCGCGTAGATGAGCGGTGTCGGACGGAAGGCCGACATGGCTTCCAGTACGGGACCGGGGATGGGAACTTCCCGTTCCTCCGTCATTTCATGCTCGATAAAGGCCCGGGGAAAGAGAGGAGCCATGTCCTCCGGGGATATCGGTTCCTTCGTTCCCGGGTGGAGCGGGGGAAGGGGGCGGTTGGGAAGATCGGCCTTGAGATTGTAAAAGTGGCTCGGGAGAAAGGATGCGTCCCGTGTGTCAAATCGTTTCATCATTAGCCTCCTGGCGGCAGGTTGGGTCAGGCCTCAGGGCCTGATCGAAAAAATAGAAATAAAGAGGGAAAAAAAGAAAGTTATGGGCGGGGGACCGCCCACCACCAGGAGGAGGTGGCCCGGGTGCAGCAAAGGGCACAGACAGCGGGTGAAGCGTTCAGCATGGAGGGAGAATAGTACGGGATCCGGAGAAAGTCAAGAAGGCGAATTCACGTTTACAAAACCACGGCCGCGTATGCCAGTCCGACGATCAGGGTAAGCAGTGTCACGGGGATGCCGACACGGGCATAGTCCCAGAAGCCGACATGAATCCTGTCTCTGGCCCGCTCCGCCACGATCAGGTTGGCGATTGACCCGATAAGCGTCAGGTTTCCCGCCAGGGTGGAGACCATCGCCATGGTTAAGGCCGCCTGTTGAGGATCGGAGAGGTGGGGAAGAAAACGGGAGAGGAACAATACAGCCGGGACGTTGGATACGAGGTTCGATAAGAGTGCGGTGATCAAAGATAGTTGAAGCCCATGACCGGTGCCGGAGTGAAAGAAGAACTCCACGATGGTCTGGGTTATTCCGGCCCGGTCCGCCGCGGCGAGGAGAACAAAGAGTCCCACGAAGAGGACCAGGAGGTCCCAGTCGATGAGGGCAAAGATCCGCTTTCGAGAAACCCGCCTTGTCAGCAGGAGAAATGCGGCACCGGACGCGGAAGCTACAGCCATGGACACGCCGGCCCAGAATGCCGCGAAAATCAGCACAAGGACCACTGCGGTCCTGACCAGAACGTAGGTCCGGATCGGTGGAAGTACGATTTCTTTCTCCTCCCCCGGCATCTCCATCCCGCCGAATCCTTTCTTTCTGTAGAAAAAGAGAAGGGAAAAGCCGAGAATCAACAATCCGGCCAGGGAAACGGGGAAGAGGCTAAGGACAAATCGCGCATAGGGGATATGCATTGTGGAGGCAAGAAAGATGTTCTGGGGATTCCCGACGGGCGTCATCACACTGCCGATGTTGCTCGCCATGGCCGTGGCCAGCAGGAAGGGAAGAGGGTGAAGCCCTCGCTTTCGCGTGACATCCAGCACGATGGGGGTGAGGGCCAGGCAAACGATATCGTTGATAAAGAGAGCCGACATCAGCCCGGAACCGAAGATCACGACCCACAGCAGTCCCGCGGGTGAGCGGACCATGGATTCGACCCCTGGCTGAATTCGTCCAAGAATTCCGGAATTGATGAGAAAGGAGATGACGATCATCATGGAGAAGAGAAGAGTAAGCGTCTCCACGTCCTGGGCCTGCAGGGACAGGGCCGGCGTCAGGATTCCCGTGGCCACGACGATCACAGCCCCCACAAAGACAGCTCCTGTTCGGTCGAGCCGGATCCACGGTACGAGGCCCAGGGCCAGAATCAGGTAGACCGAGGGAAAGACAACCCAGGCCACCGCGGACTGCCAGGCGGCAAGGTCACCCATACATCAGGCGCGTTCCGCCTTGGAGGCCTGCCACAGGGCCTCCAGCTCTTCAAGGCTGAGCTCGTCGAGGTTCTGTCCTTTTTTTCTCGCCGAGTCGTGCATCCACCGCATGCGGTGGATAAATTTCGCGTTGGTCCTCTGGAGGGCGTCTTCCGGCTCGACGTCCAGGTGGCGTGCCAGCTGGGCCAGGGCGAAGAGGATGTCCCCGGTTTCCTCCCGGACGGCCTTCTCGTTTTTTTCGCTTCGTGCCCGGCGCAGTTCCTCGAACTCCTCTTCCACCTTGGCGATCACCTCTTCCGGATCGTTCCAGTCGAACCCGAGCTGAGAGGCCCGGTCCCCCAGCCGATAGGCCTTGAGAAGGGCGGGCAGGGAGGACGGGATATTTTCCCAGAGTCCCCCTTCCTTCTGCCGGTTCTTTCGCCGCTCCCACTTTTCAAGGACCTCCTCGGGCGTATTCACCGATTCGTCCCCGAACACATGAGGGTGCCGGGTGACCATCTTCTCCGAGATTCCGTCAATGACATCGTCAATCGTGAACCATCCCTCTTCCTCGGCGATCCGGGACTGGAAGACGATCTGGAGAAGAAGATCGCCGAGCTCTTCCTTGAGCTGCTCCGGATCTCCCCCCTCCCCCGCCTCCACGACCTCGTAGGCTTCTTCGATCACGAAGGTCTTCAGGGTTTCCAGGGTCTGGGCGCGATCCCAGGGACATCCGCCGGGAGCCCGGAGGCGTTTCATGATCTCGAGAAGGTCATTCCAGCTATGGCGCATGGGCGTATTGTAACAGAGGGTCAATTGGGGTAGCATGGTGAGATGCCTCACCTGATGAACATTATCTTTATGGCGATCGTCCTTCTCTTTTCCCTGACGGTGCACGAGAGTGCTCACGCCTGGGCCGCACACCATTTTGGAGACGATACGGCCAAGTTCCTGGGCCGGATTTCCTTAAATCCCATTCGTCATATCGATCTGTTCGGCACGATTATTTTTCCCTTTATTCTCATAATGGCCGGCTCACCGGTTCTCTTCGGGTGGGCCAAACCCGTACCCGTGAATCCCCATAATCTGAAAAACCCGATTCGCGACTATGGCTGGGTCGCCTTTGCCGGCCCTCTCAGTAACCTGATCATCGCCTTCCTTGTCTTTGTAGTATTGAAGGTCAACCTGATGCTCAACTACGGGGAATTCGGGACCGGCTCGTACTTTCTCTACCTTCTCATGGCGATCAACCTGATCCTGGCCGTCTTCAACCTGATCCCGATCTATCCTCTGGATGGAGGATCGGTACTGACGGCCATCCTTCCAGAACGCCACCGTCACCTGATGCAGCCGCTCCGGCAGTACGGCTTTCTCTTTCTTATCCTGATTCTTTTCACCGGCGTGGTGGGTAAGATCATCGGCCTCATCCTTGGCCTGCTCAACGGAGCCCTGGGCCTGTGACTCTGGCCATCGAACCCGCCGCCGATTACGCCGTCGACCTTCCGGCCTTTCATGGCCCGCTCGACCTCCTTCTGCACCTGATCCGCAGTCAGGAAATGAACATCCATGACATTCCCATCGTTCGGCTTGTCGAACAGTACCAGGCTTTTTTAACAACCCTGGAGGAAACCAACCTGACCGTGGCCGGAGAGTACCTCTACATGCTCTCCGTCCTTCTTTCCATCAAGGCCCGCATGCTTCTTCCGAGGCCGACGATGGAGGAAAGCGAAGACCCCCGGGAACCCCTGGTCCGTCAAATCCTGGCCTACGAGGCTGTCAAGCGGGCCGCGGATGAGCTGTCCATGCGCCATGCGCTCTACGGAGGCATGACGGCCCGGGAGACGGGAGAAAAAGTCCTTTCCCTTGAGGATGTATCCCTCTACGATCTTTCCCATGCCTTTGTCCAGGTCCTGGCCCGGCTGGAGATGGAACGACCGGAGAATTTCATTCCATCTCCCCGTCCATCCCTTCGAACCATCATGGTTCGAGTGATCGACCTCCTGCCCGGAAACGGGAAACCGATCACCCTGAAACGCCTGCTTGCCGCCTGGAGCTCACGAATGGAAGTCATCACCTCGTTCATCGCCATTCTTGAGCTTGCACGACTCGGTGTCATGGGCATCGTGCAGGGCGAATCGGCGGGGGAATTCTATCTCCGCAAAAAGCGGCGCGCCGTAAACCTGGACATCCTGGAGGAGGCCTACGCATGACCGATCCCTCGTTTCCGGACCATGTAGCCGCCGCCGAAGCGATTCTCTTCGTTTCACCGGGCCCACTCAAGGAGGAGGACCTCGGTCGTATTCTGAACATTACCGATGGGGAAACCCTGCAGAAGGTCATCGCCGCAGTGGAATCGCTCTACGCGGGGGAGCATCGGGGCATCGTTCTTCAGAGGGTTTCCGGAGGGTTTCGTCTCGCCACGGCAGCACGACTTGAGCCCTACGTTCTGGACACCCTTCAGCGGACCTCCTCAACTCGATTATCTCAGGCAGCTCTCGAAGTTCTTGCCATCGTGGCCTACCGGCAGCCCATTACCGTACCGGAGATTTCCGCCGTTCGCGGCGTCAATTCCGCAGGCGTCGTGGAAACGCTGATCCAGAAGAATTTACTGCGAACTGCGGGAAGAAAACATGTGGTCGGCCGTCCTTTTCTCTACAAGACAACCCAGTCCTTCCTGATTCACTTCGGGCTGGACTCCCTCGATGACCTCCCCCCCATCGATGAGCTGAGGGAAGATGAGACTGAATAAGTATCTGGCCAGCTGTGGTGTTGCCTCTCGACGTGAGGCCGAGGAACTGATCTTTTCCGGGCTGGTGACGATTAACGGCACCAAAATCACCAATCCGGCCCATCCAGTCGAAGAGGAAGACTGGGTCAAGGTGAGCGGAAAAACGGTTCGACCCAAACCGCCCGTCTATTACGTCTTTTACAAACCCAAACAGATGATCACGACCATGACCGACGAAAAGGGGCGGCCCTGTGTCGGTGAAGTCACAGCCCGTCTTCCCGGCGGCGTCTTTCCCGTCGGCCGACTGGACTGGCTGTCCGAAGGTCTCCTCTTTCTTACCAATGACGGGGACTGGGCCCAGCTCGTTCAGCACCCGAAGAACAAGATACCCAAAGTCTATTCCGTGAAGATCCGGGGCACCCTGGAGCCCCACGTCAGGGAACGTTTGACCCGCGGAATGACTCTGGATGGTAGAATCATGAGGATGACCCGGCTCTCTCCGACAGGGAAGCTCACCCGTGCGGGGCATTCGTGGTGGGAGATCACCCTGATGGAAGGCAGAAGTCGGCAGATCCGACGAATGCTGAAGGCCGTTGGACATCCCGTTCAGAAATTGAAGCGTGTCGCCATTGGACCGATCCGGCTGGGCTCCATGAAGCCCGGCGATCTGAGAGTCCTGACGGAAAGAGAGCGGAAAGCCATTACCGAGCACGCCATGAAAGGAGGGGCAAATGAAAATTCCTGATTATATCCAGGCCATCCACCCGTACATACCGGGGAGACCGATCGAGGAAGTGGAAAGAGAGGTAGGCATTCGGGGCATTATCAAGCTGGCCTCCAACGAAAATCCCCTGGGACCGTCTCCCAAAGCGCTTGAAGCCATGGCATCCATGATGGGGGAACTGAACCGGTATCCGGATGGCGGCGGGTATTATCTCCGTAAATGCCTTTCCGAGCGCTTCGACTGGCCCATGGATGGAATTATTCTGGGATCGGGTTCGGTGGAAATCATCGAGCTCCTCTGCCGGGCCTTTCTCCAGGATGGATCCCATATCGTTATGTCAGACGGGGCGTTCATCATGTACAAGCTGGCCGCCCAGCAGGTAAACGCGAGGGTGACGCAGACTCCCATGATCGATTTCCGGCATGATCTGAAGGCCATGGCCCGGGCCGTGACCCCGGATACCCCTCTTGTTTTTATCGCCAATCCCAATAATCCGACCGGTACCTACGTGACCACGGATGACATGAAGGCCTTCCTGGCTTCGATCCCGAAAGACACGATCGTGGTAATGGACGAAGCCTATTTCGAGTATATGGATAAGGACGATTACCCGGACAGCCTGGAATTCTTAAAATCCGGTCACAACGTAATAACCCTTCGCACCTTTTCGAAGATCTACGGCCTGGCGGGTCTCAGGATCGGCTACGGGTTTGGGCGTCCGGAGATCTTTGAAATCCTGAACCGCATCCGCTCGCCCTTCAACACCACGACGCTGGCCCAGGTTGCCGGCATGGCCGCCCTGGAGGACCAGGAGTTTGCCGAACGGGTCCGGAATCTCACGAAAAGAGAACGGGAGCGTCTGGAGCGGGAGTTCAATGCCATGGGCGTATCGTTTGTTCCCTCTGTCGGGAATTTCATCCTTGTCGACGTCGGGAAAGATGCAAAAGACATCTTCTCAAGGCTCCTGAAAGAGGGCGTCATTGTGCGTCCCGTCGCAAACTACGGACTCCCCAACCATCTTCGCGTCTCCATCGGTACCGAGGAGGAAAACACCCGGTTCCTTAAGGCCTTCAAGACGGTCATGGGGTGAAGTCCCCGGCCTCACACCTGAATCTTATCGTCGCCATCGACGGCCCTTCGGGGGTGGGAAAATCGACCGTCGCCCGCCTCGTTGCTGCGTCCCTAAATCTTCCCTATCTCGATACGGGAAAGCTCTATCGTGCCGTCGGATGGGCATGCCATAAAAGAGACATCGACCTTGAAAATGAACCTGCCGTTTCCAAAACGGTTCCCACCCTGACCATCACGGCAGAGAAGGGACAGCTTTATGTCAATGGAGAAGACGCCTCACCCTTTCTCGCGGATGAAGCTGCAGGAAGGCGGGCTTCCCTTGTATCCCGATATTCCGCGGTACGGAGCCACCTCGTTCATCTCCAGCAGGTCTGGGGAAGAGAGGCGGGAGGTGTGATGGAGGGCCGGGATATCGGGTCGAGGGTCTTCCCTGAGACTCCCTTCAAATTTTATCTCCATGCGCGATCTGAAATCAGAATCTGGAGACGGTATAAGCAGATTGGAGGTTCCCTGTCCGGGGTGGCTGCCGATCTTCTCGCGCGGGACGAGAGGGATCGGACCCGTTCCCTTGACCCCCTCCAGTTACTCCCCGACCACATTCCAATCGACACATCTCATATCAATGCAGAAGGCACGGCCGGTATCATCGCCCGGCTGGTTGGAATGAAACGAGACCGGACCTCCGTTACCTTATAGGATATGAAATCGACGTATATGGAAGCCGCCCGTGATCTTCACCGGGAATTGAAGGTCTATATCGGTGCGGACGCACTACGCGACCTGACCCGGCGCAAACCTCTCCGCCATTTTCTTACGGTCTTCCGCCAGTTTCTTTTCCTGGGCGCAGCCTCTCTGTGCCTCATTCTTTTTACAAATCCCCTGATTGTCATTCCCGCGGCCCTATTGTCCGGATTCACGATCTTCAACTTCACGATCCTTCTCCACGAACAGCTGCACGGGCTGATTTTCAGCCGGCCCCATCCCCGGCTCTGGGGATTCCTCGGTCACCTCTATGCTTTCTGGAGCGGAATCTCCCGAACCCAGTTCACGCGCTGGCACCTGGATCACCATGCACAGCTGGGCTCCGACACCCTGGATCCCAAGCGTCACCACCTCTCCCCGAAACGCAATTCCCGTCTGATCAAACTGCTCTATTTCACGCCCGCACTTTTCCCCATCTACTTTCGGGCCGCCGCGAAGGAAACGGCCGGTTACCCTCCCGAGCTTCGAAAGCAAATCCGAAACGAACGTCTGGTTGCTATTTCAGGACACCTTGCCATTCAGGCATCCCTCTTCTTTCTGCTCTCTCCCGGAGCCTGGCTCCGTGCCTATGTCCTCCCGGTCTTCATCGTCTTCCCCATTGCCTTCGCCCTGAACCGGCTCGGACAGCACTATGCCATTAAAGAAGATGACCCCGCAGGCTGGACCACCTGGGTCCGGAGCCACTGGTTCTGGAACTTTGTTTACATCAATTCCAACCACCATCTCGAACACCATTACTTTCCCGGAGTTCCCTTCTACAACCTTCCCCGGCTTCAGAAACTCCTGGTTCCGTTTTACCGGAAGCACGATTTGAAATCCTATGGCTACGGCCAGCTGTTATGGGGATATATCGTGAAGAACAACATGCCCCATACGACCTGGGACTGGGCCGGCTGACCCGGGAGTGAAAGCCTTCTCCCGGCTCAGGGAATTCGCCTCCCGCTGGATCTGGCGCTTTGACCGCCCCTGGGGACCGGCCGGTCGGAAGCTGGCGCGAAGCATGAATACCAGCCACGCTTCGGTCACGGAGTGGGGCCTCTCCCACCTCTCCATCTCAGCGGATGATATCCTGCTGGATGTCGGCTGCGGCGGCGGAGCCACCGTTGCCAGATTATCGTCAAGAGCACCCGAGGGAACCGTAATCGGCCTCGATCTCTCCCGGGCCTGCGTTTCCGAGGCACGGAAATTGAACCGGGAACAGATCCGTGCCGGGCGTGTCGATATTCTTCAGGGTTCCGTATCCTCAATCCCTTTTCCAAAGGATACCTTTCACGGTGTAACCGCCGTCGAAACTCACTATTTCTGGCCCGATTGGGAAAAAGGATTACAGGAAATCTTTCGGGTGATCCGGCCCGGAGGCTGGATCTCCCTGATCTGCACGGCCTACCGGGGATCCGAGTTTGACGAGAGAAACCTGCGGTGGGTTCGCACCTACAACATGAGATACCTTTCCCCGGAAGAATTTCGGGACTCTCTCTCCGGATCGGGTTTTGATTTCATCCAGATCGAATGTAAGCTGGAAAAGGGCTGGTTGTCTGCCAAAGGCTTGAAACCGCTCTGATCCATCGTTGCAGAGTGGGTGAATGGATAGTCTTTTCGTGCGTATGGTAAACTGATGAGGACAAAAGGACAGTGCACCAAGAAGCGGAGGGACCATGACCGAACACCGGGAAATCACCCGGACCATCTGGATATCGGACATGTCGGGTTTTACGAGGTCCACTCGCCTTACCGGCCCCATTCCCGTCATGGAAAAGATACGTATCATGCGTGAGACTGTCAGCGCGATCCTCGTCCGCCACGGGGGAGACGTATTCAAACTGGCTGCCGACAATATCTATGCCCTCTTCGATCATCCGGATACCGCTCTTGAAGCCACGAGAGAATGCCACGCGAGCCTTCCCGATGATCTTATGATCTGCGTGGGGATTGGCCACGGATCCATGGTTCAGTTTCCCGGCGAACGCGATTATTACGGCCTTGAAATCAACATCGCGTCAAAGCTTGGAGAGGACACGGCCGGACCGGGCGAAACCCTTATTTCCTGCGATGCCTTTAATCTTTTGTCGGATGAAATGAAAAACGATCTGGAAGGACCTCTCCAGCTGGAAGTCGGAGGCAGCCTGTACGACTATTACCTTCTTCCAACCCGGGGAGGCGGGGCAAAGGATCCGAAATGAGTGCAGGGGGAGGAAGCGGGCTCTTTCAGGCCGTCCAGGCCTACAAGGCCGCCTCCGCTGGAAGACTGACTGAAGAGCAGACCCGAACCATTCTGGATCTCCTTAAACGCCTGAATTATCAGCTTCCCCAAAAAAATCTTCTGGCAGCTTCCCTGGATGACCTCAACATCGCCGGAAGGGAACTCGCGGAGAGCGGAGTTCCGGCGGCACAGATGGCGCTGTTGAAAAAAGAAACCCCATTCTTCTTCGATGTAGCTCTGGATCAGGGTTTTATTGCTGTGCACCCCATACGGGGAACGGCAAAGATTCATGCCTCGAAGGTCGTGGACGCGGCCGTTCCCGCCACGGCCGTCGTAGCTGACAATGCCCAGAGGATGGCCGAATGGGTGGGGAACCTCATCGAGGATGGCCTTCAGAAGGGATTTCTCATCTCCCCCATCGCGGTACCCCTGGCCGAAGTGGAAGAAAAAGCGGGATTGGTGGATACGATCGTGTCCAGCCTCTCCGGCCGCTGGCAGGCCCTTGCCGAGAAAAACACCTGGCTCATGGATGCACTCAAGCTCGCCATTCCGATTGCCATCATTCTTCTTGCCATTCATGGATGGTTTGAGGGGGGGAATCCGATCATGGCTCGCCAGAGGGAGGCCTCGGCAACCGGTACGGCGGTTCAGAATCTGAAGATCATCGTCAACCTCATGGATACAGAGATCTACGACCAGGAGAGCATGGAGCGATTTCGGAACATATCTTCTTTTCGTGACTTTGAGATGGTCATGGATTACCCCCTCAACATCAAAGAGGATGTCTTCACCCTGATCAAGGTCGTTCC
The DNA here is from genome assembly GCA_035593605.1 of Thermoanaerobaculia bacterium. Classification (NCBI taxonomy): domain Bacteria; kingdom Pseudomonadati; phylum Acidobacteriota; class Thermoanaerobaculia; species Thermoanaerobaculia bacterium. Next base: position 28,038 of record DAOSWS010000004.1, read on the forward strand.
GGAGGCCCGTGCCCTGGTCATGCGTCACAATCCCACGAACGCCATAGTCATTCTTAACGGACAATACACTCTCTCCCTGCTGAAGGGAAGGATGAGATTTAACCAGTGAACCGGGATCCGCGTCTCTACCAACTCTCTGCCACAATCGTCGCCATCCTGCTATTTTTGCTGATCGCTTCCGGTACCACGTCCCTCTTTTTCCAGGAGGAAAGCCCTCGCACCCCCAAAGAAGAGGTCCTTATCGCCTACGCCGCATTACTCATGATGGATGACTGGCCTCAGGAACTCACCCAGTCAGATCTCCGGAGCGCCATGGAATCCCTGGAACCCGACCTGGGTGAAATTGCCTCCAACATCAACATCATCAGCTATGAGAGAAGCGATTACTTTTTTATCGCCAGGGTATCCCACACCGGCCAGCCGGACCGGGTCTACACGATAGGAATCGACGGTGTCTACTGAGTTCACTCCCCTGACTTTCGGGTTTGCTCTCCCTTCGGAAAAGGATTTCGGATCCCTTGCAAAGGAACTTCTTCAGAAAGCGGACTCGAATATGCGGAGTAGTCGTTCCAGGGCCCTGCTCTATCTGATCCCTTCGATCCTCTTTTATCTTGTCTTTTCCGCCGGAATTTCCCTCATCCTCTGGAGCCTCGATCTTGACCTTCCTTCTCTTCCCTACCTGGGGGTCGTGGCCGGCGCCTTTCTGATCATGGCCGGCCTGGGAAAGCACTACCAGATGGAAGCCACAGCCGACCTTCTGGAGGCGGACTTCCGGCTCCACCAGGTCATGCTTCTCCAGGCCTTCATTGTGAAGGTGATTACAGCCATTTTCTTCATCTATCCCTACCGGATCGTCCGAAACCTTTCACGCCTCTTTCCCCGGCAGGCCATGGTAAACCCTCAGATCATCAACATCGCCGTTAATTTGGCCGCGGCCCTGGATGTGCCGGTCCGTGCAAAGGAGATTCGAACCATCCTGCCCGGATCGATTCCCCCGGCGGCCATGGAGGAGGCTCTGCGCCTCCTGAAGTGGGCCGGGATGGCGGAGACCCTCCCCAGGGGAGGCGATGTATTCATCTACCCCTCGCCAGGTCTGGACAGCATGAAGAGCTCCATGGGTATTCCATACGAAGTTCTAAAGCCATTCTCTGCCTTGCTCGCTGAGGGGACCGGAACCCCCATGCCTGCGGAGGCACCCGGGACATCTGATCAACCCGTCCCTGCTCCAATGCCTTCGCAGAAACCTGTTTCTCACTCTCCAATCCCTCCGTCTGCCTCCTCACAAACCCAGCGCCCTACAGCTACGTCTTCTCCCGTCACCGGCCATGTCGTGAGCCGACCGACGCCAAACCGTCCCGCCGCTGCCCGCGCGTCCACGGTCATTCAATCACCACCCGTGAGAAAGAAACCGAAAGCACAAAACCCCCTGCGGCTTCTCGCCATCGTGACCGGCGTCGCGCTTATTGCGTTCATCGGGTTCAAGATCGGAATGTCTTTCTATCGAAAACTGCCGGTTCGCGCACAGGTGGCCGCCCTCCCCATCCCCGGGGACGTTCAGTCCATTACCGTGGACCCCGGCAGACTTTACCTCGGCAGAGAGCATACGGTGGAAGTCTACCGGGAGCTGGGTTCGGTGGAAGAGGATTCCTTCAACCTTTCCCACCTCAGAAGGCTGTGGGGTTCTCCCGGTATGGATTCCGCCACGGGGGAAGACAAGGTCACCTTCGATCGTATCGACTGGGCCCAGCTCGATCCGGAAGGTGAATTCCTCCTGGTTCACGGTCACTACACCTTTGACCCGGGTCGTGTCACCGGTACCGGAAACGGTTTTGTCGTGATCGATCTGGAAGATCATTCCTATTACACCTGCAACCAGTTTGACAACCTTCCGGTGAAGGGCTGGTGGGACGCGGGTCGGATCCTGGTTACCCGTCCTGCCATCCTTTACGAGGAAGGGGGTGGACAGCGGCTCGATTCGGACAACCTGGCCGGAACGGTGATGGCCATCGACGTCAGATCAGGAGAACAGACCACCCTCATGAATCCAAAGGAACGGTACTTCGCACGGGCAGGATGGGAGCAGGGAAAGCCGGTTTACTTTGCAGCCGACTGGGAAACCGACCTCTCCAACGGTGTGACGACCTTCACCTTTACCGAGTACCTGGACCGAACGAAACGGGGATCGTTTTCGTGGAAGACCTCAGACTTCCATCCCATCCTTCGCCAATCGGAACTCGATCCAACCGGGAAGTACTGGGTTCTATGCATCGAATACTCCCCCTCCATCTCGAAGATGGACGAGGGATGGAAGAGCAGCCTCTGGGTCTTCAGCCGCAACGGTATACGGTGCCGGGAAATCACTTCCCGTGACGGGAACGAACCCTTCTTTCTGCAGGCTTTCCTCCATCAGAATCGGTCTATGCTGACGTTCCTTCGTGACTACATTCAACCGGAATTCGAAGCCATGGAGCTGGTCCGGGACTGATGCATTCCAAATAAACGATTACCTTGACACCTTCCGGGGCTCCATGTAGTCTAGCCGCATGGCGGAGCAACCCTTTCATCTTACGGAAAATGAAATTGATTCGTGGTGTTCCTTCCACCAGAGTGAGAAGATACCATTCTCTCCCGATCAATCCGCCCTGATCCTTATCGATCTTCAACGTTACTTCACCGACTCCGAGGCTCCGGCCTATCTTCCGGCCAGCGGGGCCGCCATGGATCGGCTCCTTCCGTTACTCAAGACCTTCATGGAGAAAAAACGGCCCGTGATCTTCACGCGCCATGTCGACCGACCGGATTCAGGGAATCTCCTCCTCTCGTGGTGGCAGGGACGAATTGAGGAAGATTCTCCATGGAGCAGCCTCGATGAAAGACTGACTCCCTTTCTTCAGGATTCGAAGATCATCAAAAAGGAACACTACGATGCGTTCCGGGAAACCGATCTGGAAACTCACCTACGAATTCTTGACGTTCGGCAAGTCGTTATCGGGGGAGTAATGACCCACCTCTGTTGTGAAACCACGGCCCGATCCGCATTCATGCGCGCATTCCCCGTTTTCTTCCTCGTGGACGGCACAGCTACCGCCGATCGCTCGTTTCATCTATCCAGCCTGACAAACCTGCGGCACGGTTTTGCCACGCTTCTGCGAGTCAGCCATGTCATCCAGGCTCTCTGAAGCCCGGGTCGCCGTCGTCGGCGCGGGACCGGCCGGCATCGCCTGCGCAGTCCAGCTTGTGCGTGCCGGGATCCCGGTGGATCTTTATGATCCAGCTCCCCCCGGGGGAACTCTCCGTGAAGCGTGGCGGGTGGAAAATTATCCCGGTTTTCCCGAGGGGATTTCGGGACAGGAACTGGCGGACCGGATCGGAAGAGCTCTCACGCCCTGGAACATCCTTCCCGTCCCGGAACAGGTGGAGGGACTGCGCCGCACAAAGGACGGGGTCTGCCTCGAAGCAGGCGGACGAAGTCTCGACTATCCTGCGGCTGTCGTGGCGACGGGAAGCCGCCCCCGCAGGCTGGAAGGTATCGCGACCGAGGCAGGAAGCGAAGAGAAAATATTTACGAGCTTTCGCACCATCCGGTCCCGGGGATTTCGCAGGATTGCCATATACGGGGCGGGAGATGTGGGGCTGGACTGGGCGGAGGGCCTCTCTGCACAGGCAGAAGTCCACGTCCTGTTCCGAGGCTCGCATCCCAGGGGCCTGGATCTCCTGGTCGATCGTGCCAGGCAAAGGGGCGTCACATTCCGGCCATGCTTCCAGCTGGAAGCGATCCAGCGCCACGATCAGGGGATCAGGCTCACAGGGTCCGAAGGAAACCTGCACGCCGATGCTCTTCTTCTGGCCCTGGGCAGAGTTCCCCGTCTCGATTTTCTGGATTCCGGAATCGAGATTCCCAACCGTGGTGGAACGATTGACGGTCGAATCTATTTTGCCGGGGATGCCGTCAACGGGTACCGGAGGCAAACGGCCATCGCCGCGGGGGACGGCCTCCACGTGGCCATGGAGGTAAAATCTCAATGGAAATAAGAGCCTGTTCGGGCCAGGACGGGGTAGCCCGTGTCTTTGTCGGCCGTACCGATTCGGGGAAAGACCTCGAGTTTGTCGAATCCTGGGATCCCGGGGTTTCACCGGAGGATAAGTGGGTGATCATCGTCTCTTCTCTCGACGGATGCCCCTATTCCTGTTCCTTTTGCGATGCGGGGGGTGCTTACAGGGGAATCCTGTCCAGAGAAGAAATCCTTCAGCAGATCCTGCACCTCATCGAATCCCGGTATCCGGATCGCCGTGTGCCCATCCGGAAGTTCAAGGTCCAGTTTGCCCGCGTGGGTGAGCCCTCCTTAAATCCTGCCGTGCTGGATGTTCTGGAGACTCTTCCCGACACAATTTCCGCACCCGGACTCATTCCCTGTCTCTCCACCGTGGCTCCGAAAGGTAAGGAAGAATTTTTTCACAGGCTGACTGCGATTAAAAACCGTCGTTATCCAAACGGAGCCTTTCAGCTTCAGTTCTCCCTTCACTCCACGGACGATTCCTTCCGAAAGAACCTTATCCATGCGAAAATCTGGGACTTGAAAATGATCCGTGATTTTGGAGAGACCTGGTTTCAAAAGGGAGATCGAAAGATCACACTGAATTTTGCCCTCTGCCGGGACGTTCCCTTTGAACCGGATGTAGTCCGCTCCACCTTTTCTCCCGCGAAGTTCCTCGTGAAGATTACACCGATCAATCCAACGACACGGGGAAGGCAGAATCGGCATCGTTCCGCTTATCCGGACCCGCCTGCAAAAGTTCGACAAACCGTTCAAGCCCTTCGCGATTCAGGATTCACCGTCATCGAAAGCATTGGGGATCTTCGGGAGAATGCCATAGGTTCCAATTGTGGTCAATTTCTTTCCGCGCACCGACCCTGAACCTCAGGCATCAACAGGCAGGGTACGCATAAGGAGGCGGTCATGTACTTTATCGTAACAGGGTATGATGGAACGGACGGGGAGGCCCTTTCCCGCAGAATGGCCGCACGGGCCGGTCACCTTGAGCTGGCAGAATCGATGTATGAAAAAGGAACGTTTCTCTTTGCGGCCGGTATTCTGAATGACGCGGGCACGATGATCGGATCGATGATCGTCTGTGACTTTCCATCCCGGAAGGAACTGGATGACTGGCTCGCCCGTGAGCCCTATATCCTGGGAAAGGTATGGGAGCAAATAGAAGTTTCTCCTGCACAGCCGGCACCCTTCTGTCTCGCCCGGAGCTGAACGGTCGGAAATTTGCCAGCTGCACCCAGATTATCTGAAGGGAGCATACAATGACGCTATTTAGTGAAAAACCCCTCACGAGGGCCTGGCTTGTCAGTTACCTCTACATTCTGCGGGGAGCTCTCATTGCTTCAGCCGGATACGCATTCTTTTACGTGCCTCACAAAATTATCCCCGGCGGTATTGTCGGGATCTCCGTCATCCTCCATCACACCCTTTCCACACCGGTCGGCGTCATGATCTTTTTACTCAACCTGCCGCTCTTTCTCTGGGGAATACGGGAGCTGGGCAAAAAATTTGGCGCCAAAACACTTGTGGGGATCTTCCTCACTTCGCTCTTTACCGATCTCTTCCTCTACCTTACAAACGGGATTACCATCACCGACAACATCCTCATTGCATCCATTCTGGGAGCCATCCTTGCCGGCACGGGACTTGCCTCGATCTTTCGAGCGAAGGCCACCACCGGTGGTGCAGATATCCTGGCCCAGATTCTTAACAAGCGCTATAAAATTTCCATCGGTCAGTTCCTGATCGGAGCCAACATTGTGGTTATCGGCGTTGGAACGTTTGTCTTCGACAGCCTTGAGCTGGGTGTGTACTCCATCATTGCCACCTATGTCTCAGGCCGTGTCATTGATACCATCCTCGAAGGGACATCTTATTTCAAGGGTGTCATTATCATTTCCGACAACTATGAAGAAATCAAGGACAAACTGGTCTATTCCATGAAAGCCGGGGGATCGTATCTGCTGGGGAAGGGCATGTACAACGACGATGACAAGCGGATCATCTTCACCGTGGTCAACCGGAGAGGCCTGGCCTTCCTGAATGACTATATCCGGGACATCGATCCAACTTCCTTTATCGCGGTCTTTGACGCACAGCAGGTCTATGGAATGCCCTTTCGAAAACTGGGAGACGAGTAGCGGGTTCAGAATACGATCTGCCGTTCTGAAGAATTATGATCGGGCTCTGGAAAGAGGCGTCCATTCCTGCTCGGACGGGAAGGAGGGCAGATCTCCGGCCAGCTCGGATGCAATGTCCCGACAGGCGTACTCAAGACACTCCGAGAGCTCATCCGGCAGGGTAAAGTAGAGCCGTTTAATAAGGGAAGCCATACCCCGCTCATTTGCATCGAGAACCAGGAGCAGCAGCTTCTTGCCCTTCTTGTCCCGTCCGATAATGTCCGAGGCACGGAAAAAGGTGATGACGTCATCCTGGAACGTCTCCATCTGAGAATCGGCGGATCGGAGGGCGAGGATGAAATTCTTTGTTCTTTTCCGCTTCTGCGTTTTGATGATCCAGGCAAGGAAGGTCTTAAACTCCTTCATGGAAACCACTGTGGGAGCTTTCAGATCCTGTTCAGTATCTTCATGAGGATCGGCGGGACCGGGGGCTCCATCCGAACGGACGTCCTCCAGAATCTTTTGTGCCGCGGCATGAATCTGCTCCCCGGTGAGCGGTTTGTTTAAAAATAGATCGGCACCGTGTTTCTTGGCTTCGGCAACATATTTGGACGTCTTGTATACCCCGCTGATCAGGATGATGACGGGATAGTAGTTCTTTGGAAGCAAACGGATCTGCTGACAGGCCAGGAATCCTGAAAGGATCGGAATAAGACAGTCCAGAACGACAATCTCAGGATGAACCTCGGCAAAAACCTTGATGGCCTCCGCACCTGTAGCTGCAAGGTGGACCTCATACCCCAGATCTTCCATATCCCGGGAGAGCTGTTCACGAAACAGCCTTGTATCGTCAGCAATCAAAATTCTCATAACCTGTCCTGTGCATCGGGAAGGGTACCATGGAATCATGTACCACACAATATATAGACATATAATTATATATTTTTTCCCACAGAAACCAGGACCGAACAGCGTTTATTACTGAGTGCACGGATTACAGTATTGCCAATTAAACCAATACGATTCACTCCGGATCATTGAAAACTGATATCACATTTTCCTCCAATTCTATGCTAGGATGCGGTTACATCTAAGGAGGTAGTGCCCTCAGGGGCCTGCATATTTCATCCGGGTCCAGAAATTTCGTTTTTTCATCGGAGGCAGTGATGGGTATTCGGGGAAGTATTGCACTGGCCAGCCTTTTCCTCTGTACTTCCGTTCTCCTTGGGGTAGTTCCCGGAGATCATCGCGGAGGGATCGCTCCATGGGGGATTTCATGTGATTCTTGCTATATCCCCACAAAAAGTGTTCCTCTTGAGACGGCTCAATATTTCATTTCCAATGCTGCAGCCTACCGGCACTTTGTCGAACAGCATGGTCACGGATGGAGCTTTTCCATCAGTGTCAATACGGGCAAGCCCGCATACATCGGGGGCCGGGGCATTCCCTTGATTCCGGGACATGGAAACACACTGCGGGAAGAACCATCTATCGAGACGGTTTCCAGCCAGCCGTCCATCCAGGATGTCGACCGGATCCTGAGGACGTTTTTTCAGCAGCATCACGATCTTTTCGAACTGGAAGACCGGGACCTGGTCCTGATGGAGGGATCCGGGTTTTACGGATCCCGGCATTATCTCTGCTTCATGAACTATCAGATCACTCATGAGGGAATTCCCGTGGAGGGTGCCATCCTTCAGGCACGCATCAACCATGGAAACCTGGTGGATATGGGGATTGTCGGGGAATACGCGCCTCCGACAATCGCGGTGTACCCCACCCTTTCCCGGGATGACGCACAGCGCGCTGTTATGGCGCATCTGGGCAGACATTTGAAAACCATCCGTTCGGCGGCCACAGCAGAACTGAAGATCATTCCCGTCTACCATGGACCGGACCGTCCGGATGGATTTCGGATCGGCCACAGGCTGGTGTGGGAGATGAATTTCAACCTTGAAGAAGACCGGGACCGCTGGAAATCCAGGGTGGACGCACACACGGGAGAACTGGTCCTCCTCCAGGACGCATCGCTTTACGACTCCTATCAGCCGGTCCACGGTCAGATCTATCCATGGGACAAGAGCAGTCCGCTTACCGATAGACCTTTCAGCTTTTCTCATGTGGATTCCCACGGTACATCCACATCCTATTCAGGCCTCTATCCTTACACCGGAGGAACCGCATCCAGCACATTGAACCAATCGACTCATCCCGCCGGATCCACCCTTGCCTGGATCAACGATGACTGTTTTGACGCCGAATTATCGAGTGCTTCAGGAAATCTGGACTGGGGTGGAACCACGAGCCCCGATTGTGCGACCGCAAATGGAAATGCCACAGAGGCCGCACTGAATGCCTTCTACCACACCACGCAGGTGAAGTGGAATTCCCTTCAGCGTCTTCCCTCCAACACCTGGCTCAGCAGTCCCGTCGAGGTCCGAGTGAATATCGACGAGGCAGGCGCCTCAAACTGGAACGGGACCCTGATCCGGTACTATACGGAGGCCGCCAACGGCAGCAGCGGCGCCTACCGTGCCACAACCATTTCCCATGAAACCGGCCACGGCCTGGATGATAACGACGGGATTGCCATCGGCTGGGATATGGGTACGGCGGAGGTTGTCGCGGACACCCGTTCGGTGTCCTACCTACACTGGTGGGACTACACGGATGAGCGGGACTACACGGTGGAGGATATCTGTAACGATTGCGGGGATCACGACTACCGGGACCCATGTGGAAAAGAGGGACACTGTACGAGCTGGCGCATGACGGAGACGATGTACGACCTGGCCGCGCGGACCCTGACCTCCACGTCAGGCATGTCACCCGCAACCGCCTGGGATACCTTCACAGAGCTTTTCCACCTCTCCCGGCCCATCTCGATCTACATGTATCAATGCACGCGGGCCACGCTCTGTGCAGACTGGGATTCCGACGGCTGTGCTTCGGGAAACTGGTACCGTACGTTTCGCGTCGTGGACGATGACAACGGAAACCTCTGTGATGGAACCCCGAACGGCGCCGCCATCTACGAAGCCTTTAACAACCATGGAATCGCCTGTTCTCCCTCCCCGGGATGCCCTGACGAGAATACCAGCCATACCGTATGCCCCTCCCTTTCAGCGCCAAACCTGAGCCCTCTCACATCCGGTGCCTGTTCGATCACGCTATCCTGGACGTCCGTTTCGGGGGCCGCCGAATATCGCATCCTTCGAAATGAGCTGGGAGCAGATCGCGAGTTTGCCGTTTTGACGACGGTAACCTCGGGAGTCACCACCTATACGGATACGGATGTCGCACCCGGATACCCCTATTACTACAGAGTTCAGGCCGCAGGCTCAAACCCGACATGCCGGGGAGAACTGAGCACGGTTCAAAGTCAATCGGCCCTCCCCTGTTCCGCATGTCAAATCCCTTCTCCCCCCGCCACGGCGTCATGCACGAATGCAGGCGGGGTCATCCAGGTTTCCTGGTCCGGGGGAAATGGAGACGGCTACAGGGTCTATCGACAGAAACCGGATGAACACAGCTGGACATTCGTATCCGGAGACCTGGGATCCGTAACCACGTGGCAGGATACGAACTTCCTCTGCGGCCAGGACTACCTCTATTCCGTTGTATCCTACGAGTCCACGAACGGCCCCTGCAATTCCTCAAAGGCGGAAACCGGATCGTGCCGCGTCGACTGCTGTACTCCGCCGGGGGCTCCAACTCTCCAGACCCTGGTGCCGGAGTGCGACACGATGACTCTGTCATGGAGTCCTGGATCGGGGACGACCAACAGCTACAACATCTACCGCTCGGAGGAGGGGGGATCGGGCCCCTTCACACTGATCGCAGGACCGATTACCGCAACCACGTTCATCGACTCGAGTCCTCTTCCGGGAAGGGAATACACATATAAAGTCCGCGGAGCGTGCGACAGCAACGGGTACTCAGAATCTCCGGACTCCAATTCCGCCGCCGGTACAACCAGCGAGGCGGCGGATATTTCCGGATTGCAATCAGAACGCTCCTGCAGTTATATTGATCTTCTCTGGAACCCTTCCCTGAATGCCACTTCGTACACCGTCTACCGGACCCAGAATGAAAACTGTACGACCGATCTTACCGAACTGGATACCGTAACGGGAACAACCTACCGCGACACGGCCGTATCGTCCGGGAATGTCTATTATTACGTTGTCCTGCCGCAGAATGGATGCGGCGAGTCTCAGACAGCGAAATGTACCTTCAACGCCACCCTTGAGACTCCAGAAGTTCCAACCTTTACCGATGTCGGCTGCGGAACAGTAACGGTGCACTGGAAGTCCTGCCAGGGTGCCGAAACCTACGATCTCTATCGAAACACGGGAGGGTGCGGCAGCCCGGGAACCCTTCTTGCTTCGGATCTCCCCTCTGACACGCTGACCTACGAAGATTCAGGACTCTCTCTGGGACAAACCTACGGCTATACCGTCGTCTCAAAAAACAGCTGTCCCTATTCCCGGCAGGGGGCCTGTGGAACGGTCACCATCACAGGCCTGCCGGACATCCCTTCGACCGCTCCATGGTTTACAAACCTCACCTGTGACAGCGTGCGGATCAACTGGGACCCGGTGGGCGGGGCCACCACGTACGATCTCTACCAGAACACCGGAGGATGCGGTGCCGGTGTCCGCATCGGTGTGGATCTCACCGACACCTTTCACGACCAGACTGGCCTGGCGGGCTGGCAGACCTACGGCTTTTACATCATCGCGAAAAATGACTGCGGGATTCAGGCCGGTCCCTGCGAAACGGTGACGGCACGTCCGGAAAGTGCAGGTATTCCTTTCTTTTCGAATATTACCGATGATACGCTGACCGTGTCATGGGCTCCAGCGGACCGGGCAACATCCTATGATCTCTACCGGAAAACCGGATCCTGTGGAACAGGAAGCCTCATTGCCTCCGACCTTTCTACCCCATCCTACAATGATTCGAACCTGGCCTGCGAGACCACCTATGGCTATTATGTCGTCGCAAAGAACAGCTGTGCCACGGTGAATCCCGGCCCCTGCGCAACAGCCGCGACAGCGGGCGTACCTCCCAAACCGGGGAGCGTCTGGTTCACAGATATCGGGAACACCTCGGTAACCATTCACTGGGATGCGGTATCGACCGCGGATTCCTACCGCGTCTACCGACGGGGGGGCGGCTGCGGGACCGGTGGAGGCCTGGCGGCGTCGGGAATCACGGACACCGTTTATACCGATTCCGGTCTGGCCTGTGACCAGACATACGGCTACTATATTGTGGCGGTAAATTCCTGTGGAGTCTCCCCTTCCGGGGATTGTTCCTCCGTGACCACCACCAACCAGGCACCCGATCAGCCGGGGGAGCCTTCCTTCTCCGACATCTACTGTATTGCGGCCAGAATCTCCTGGGAGGCCGTTCCCGGCGCTGACACCTACGACCTCCGTCGACGCCAGGGAGACTGTTCTGCCTCCGGGGGCCTCATCGCGGAAAACCTCACGAGCCTGAACTATTTTGACACGACACTGACGGAAGGAACCCTCTACAGCTACTACGTGGTCGCAAAGAATTCCTGCGGGTACTCTTCCAATGGGCTGTGTGCATCCATCACCATGCCCGACCACCCTGATGCGCCGACCGGCCTCGTCCTGACACCCCGGTGCGGCGGCATATCCATCTCCTGGAATAGCGTACCGGACGCCGAGGAATACGACCTCTATCAGACCACTTCTCCGGACTGCATCACCGGTGCTTCCGTGGTGCGGACAACTTCCGGCACCAATGCCGATGCGGTTAACACTGACAGTGGGGTCACGTACTATTTCCGTGTCAAGGCGAGAAACGACTGCGGAGATTCAGCCTTTTCCGCCTGTATCGCAGGGCAGGAAGTCCCCATGGTAGGCAACGTCACGGGACTTTCCACACTTTCGACCTGCAGTTTCGTCCGGCTGAACTGGGACCCGGCAGAAGACGCAGATTCGTACGATATCGAGAGGAGCGAGTCCCCGGATTGCAGCGCCTCCACGGTGCTTGGTTCCACGTCGGATACGACCTTCGATGACGACACGGCTGTGCAGGGTACAACCTACTATTACAACCTGTGGGTATCCAACGACTGCTCCGCCCGCCAGGGAAACGAGTGCGTCACCGGTTCCCTGACATCTATTCCGACATCCCCCGGTCTCCCGTCCTTTTCCAATATCGGGTGCGTGACGCTCACGGTATCGTGGAATCCGGTGAACGGAGCGACCCATTATGATGTCTACCGGGCCATCGGACCCTGCGGCTCCCTGAGCATCTACAGGACCAACCTGACCAACGCCTACTTTGATGACACCATGCTTACGGCCGGGACCCAGTATTCCTACGCCATCGTGGCTAAAAACAGCTGCGGGCAATCCGCCCAGGGACCCTGCGCCTCTGTTACCACCCTTACCCACCTCCCGGCACCGACCAATCTCCTGGCTACCCCCGGGTGCAGTGCGATTTCACTGAGCTGGGATCCGACACCCGGTGCTGTATCCTACCGGGTATTCCGATCGGTCAATCCCGATTGCAGTTCGGGGGCTGGCGTCGTGGGAAGCCCGACGGAGGCGACCTTCAACGATTCCACGGCTAATCCGGGAGTCACCTATTATTACAAAGTTGAAGCCATGAACGCGTGTGGCCCTTCGACCGGCTATTCAAACTGTGTCTCCGCCCAACTTCTGGAAATTCCCGGGATTCCGGCGGACGTCCAGGCATATGGAACCTGCGGAGGGATCATGGTCCAGTGGACCACCGTACCCGGGGCCGACACGTACGAAATCTACCGGACCGAGAATTCAAACTGCTCCACCGGCCTGACATGGATCGGTTCCAGTGATTCCATTGACTTCAACGACAGCACGGTAACGTACGGGCTGACCTACTATTACAAAGTCAAAGCCTCCAATGCCTGCGGGGAATCGGGATTCTCCGCCTGCGACAGTGACACCGCTGACGTGGGTCCGCCGGCTCCCGGGGCGCCCTACTATCCCGTCGTGGACTGCACCAGCCTGACGGTGAGCTGGGATTCCATCCCCGGTGCCGTCACCTACCAGGTCTATCGAACGGATGGGTCGTGCGGTCCGGGAATCTTTCTCTATGAAGTCATGGGAACTTCTTACAACGATTCGGGTCTTTCCCCCGACACGGAGTACAGCTACTACCTGATCGCCAAAAATCTCTGCGGTACGTCGGAGCAGGGCTCGTGCAGTACCGTGCGGACCGGCGTTCCTGCAACACCGGCCGGATTGATGGCCGCCGGAGTCTGCATGGGAATCGAGCTTACCTGGGACGCTGTCCCGGGCGCCACATCCTACCCGGTCTATCGGACGGAAAACAGTGACTGCATAACCGACCTGGTTCAGATTGATGCCTCGTCCTCGAACACCTACACAGACTTCGGAGTGACCGATGGACATACCTATTATTACCTGATCCACGCATCCAATGATTGCGGAACCTCCGGGCCGTCCCTCTGCGTCAGCGGAGAAACATACCAGCCTCCCCCCACACCCACCAACCCGGCTGCGGAGGGAGCTTGTGCCGGAATCACCGTCACATGGGATCCTGCTCCCCGTGCCAGCTCCTATACCCTCTACCGGGGCACGTCCTGCATGGAGCTGACCCAGATGATCCCGGATGTGGCCAGTCCCTACGAAGATACGATTGTGGGGGCGGGAGAAACCGTCTACTACAGCATCTCTGCGGAAAATTCCTGCGGCGGAAGTACCGGGACAGAATGTATTTCTGCGACAGCCCTCACCCCTGCCGAACCCACCGTCAGCGGTCCATCGGAAAATACATGCCCCGCAGAGACGGTTCAGCTTTCCACCGAGGCAGGTATGACGAATTACCAGTGGTACAAAGATACCTTTGCCATTACCGGGGCCAATGCACAGACCCTCCTGGTGACGGAATCGGGGGATTATTTCGTCATGTACACGGATGGGATCGGATGCGAGATGACTTCCCCCTCCCACATGGTGACCATCTCAGCCTGCATACCTCCCGATATCGACTATGATTTTTACTCCGGGTACACCTGGATTGAGGACGATGGAGACGGCATGATGGAAGCCGGGGAAAAGTGGCAGATCGTTGTGACGCTCCGAAACAACGGCGGCTCCCCGGCCACCGATATTCTCGCCTCCCTGAGCGGGGAAGGCCTGACGGTCTGCAACAATCCGGGAACCTACGGGACCCTGGCACCCGGTGAAACGGCCTCATACCTGTTCGAGTTTATCCCCGATCCGACCTACTGGTACAAATCCCATTCCTGCGGGGACAATCTGAAGCTGGACATGATTAACCTTTCCTCCGACAGCGGGAGCTACACCTACCCGGACGAGGTTGACTTTGTTTCCAGCTTCGTGGGAAGCCCGGATCCGGGAAGCATGGAGCAGGCCATGATGAGCACCCCTTTCCCGGCTCAGAATGATATCGCATCCTCCGCCCTGGACACATCGTTCACCATCGGAATCGACGATCTGAATAAAGCGGAAGTGTTCTGGATGTTGTCCGGCTCAACAAATATCACGGCCTGCGTTGCCGTAAGGCTGAGAGCCCCCGACGGAGAGAGTGAAACCACGGTGAAGGCCTTCAACACGGCCGATCCGGGCCAGGCTGTCGTAACCTCCTTTTATCGATCCCACGGTCCGGGCACCTATACCATGGTTCTGGAGGAGATGCCGGGATGTTCCGATCCGGCAGATTTCGCTTCCCTGGACTGGGCGAACATGACCGTGAACGAAATCACCCCGGGTGGATGTGATGTCGGCGGCTCCCTCTGCGGAACCGGAGTCCCGGAAGTATCCGATGACGCGCTTCATTACCTCAAGGTCACGAAAAACGGATCCCTGGTCGATCTTCTTTTTGAGGCCGTGGGAGTCGGTTATTACCAGATTTACATCTCCACCCTTCCGTCGACCTCTTCCTTCCAGGTTTCAGACCCAACCGTCGGCCGAACGGACTGTCTCTTCAGGGGATGGAAGCCTGACCAGAACGGTATGCTGCGCTATGATGGATACGATCTTGAGGAAGGCCTGACGGGCAGTACTGAGACACTCTTCTTTCTGATCACCGCCGATGCAGGAGCCGGAACGGAAGGGAGCCTGGGGTTCGACTCGACCCCCCTGGAACGCAGTGCGGACAGTTACTGCAGCCGGTAAGGACAAGAAATTATCGTGATCCGCCTGTGAATGGGAAAGCGGAACACCCTATCCCAGGGACACGTCCAGGATCAGCATGATCAGGATCCCGGCGAGGGTTCCCAGGGTGGCCACCCGCTCATACCCTTCCCGGTGGGTTTCAGGAATGATTTCGTCGCTGATGACGTAGAGCATGGCCCCGGCGGCGAAGCCCATGGCGTAGGGAAGAATAAAATTGCCCAGCTGAACGGCCCAGGCTCCAAAGAGGGCGGCGGGAATTTCCACCAGCCCGGAACGGATCCCGACCACGACGGCATAGAAGGTCGTTCCCAGACCGGCCCGGCGGGACGAGACCGCGACGGCAAGGCCCTCAGGGATGTTCTGAATCCCGATCGCCAGCATCAGGGTGATCGCATCGTGCAGGTTTCCCGCCCCGAACCCCACGCCGACGGCGAGGCCCTCCGGCATGTTATGGAGTGTGATGGCGATGATGAAAAGCCACACAACCTTCAGGTTCTTGGCATCGCCCCCTTCCTTTCCGGAAACAAAGTGCTTGTGGGGAATAAAGTGATCGGAAAGATCCAGGGAAAGGGCACCAAGAATGACGCCGATGACGACCGGCCACAGGCCGCCGTACTCGATCCCGGGCAGAATCAGGCTGGTAAAGGAAGCCGTAAGCATGACCCCCGCAGCCAGCCCTAAACCGGCGTTCAGGGCCCGTTCGGAGGGTTTTCTCCAGACGAGGATCAGGAGCGCACCCAGGGTATTCAGCAGAGAAATGATGATTCCACCGATCAACCCCTGGAGCACAGGGTTGGAGGGAAGAAGGGGAATAATGAACTCTTCAAGAAAGTGCAAAGTTGAACCTCATCCAGGTAGCATTCCCGACATCTTATCATTCCCCCCCGTGTTCGACAACTTTATTTCCTGCCCGAAAGGGAGAGGATCCGTCTGATTGAGCGTTGAAGATCGGGACTGGGTTCCCTTTGCTCCAACCGCTCCAATTCTCCTATGATCTCACGGTCGTTCCAGAATGCATCGGCGGCCCCGATCTGATCCAGGGCTTCTTCCCTGACATGGAAGCTCTCATCCTTCAGTCCCCGGAGAAGGAAGGGTATTGCATTTCGGGACTTACTGTCCCTTAGCTTTCCGACAAGTTCCATGATATCCAGACGGAGCCAGTGATCTTTTGAGTCCATGAGGGAAAGAAGATTTCCAGAGACCTCGGAAAGGGGAAGATCTACCGCACGGAGCGCCTGCAGAATGGCTTCACTCTGACGGCTCTCATCCGGCCGGAGATAGGGAAGGAGGGCCCGACCGGCCTTTCTGGCCTTCGGTCCTATACTCTCAACGGCTTCGGCCACACTGGCCGGGTCCGCCCCCTGATCCAGAGCCCGGATCAGATCGGGGATTGCCGGTTCGGCTCTCTGGCCCAGCACGGACATCCCCCAGGCCCCCATCGATCGATGTACCGGTACATCGGAAATCAGAAGTTCATGAAAAAAGGGATAGAGAATCTCCGGATCGGGCTGGAGATCCGGAAGTGCGCGGAGCGCTTCCCAGGCCAGATCCCGATGGTCTGCGGTCCGGATCATGGTCATCAGGGTCTCGGCAGCGGGCGTGCCGCCCGTTCCCAGGCTCCGCAGGGCCCGAATCGTGAAGCTCTGAATATCCTTATCCGGATCCTTCAAAAGAGGCAGAAGTCCTGGAAGGGCATCCCCGGGTTCCACGTGAACCGACGCCAGGGCTCCGGCTGCAGTACGCCGGATGAATGGATCTTTATGTTCCAGGGCTTCCAACAGGAAAGGCGCATGGCGGTCCTGGACAGGATAGTCCTGGAGTCCTGAATTTCGGAGGATGGCATAGGCCGCCCGGTGGTTGACCTCTGGATCGGGATCATGAGCCATCGTCTCCACCAGGAGATCGATCACTCCTTCCCGTTCTTTCCCGTATGCCATATCCAGGCGGTCCAGGATATAGACACGCTCGCCGGAATCCGTCGATTCGCGGAACCGCTGAAGAATCATTGGGAAGCTTTCATCCATGGGAAGGTAGGTGTAGAGCTCCTGCGTGGTCCACCCTTTCTTTTCGAACCGCGGGTACTCGTGGAGGATCACACCCAGGTTAAAAGAAAGATAGAGGCTGGCAAGAAAGAGGATGCGGCCGGCTCCACGAAGAACGGCCTGATAGGCCTTTCGCTCCGGCGTGTCGGAAAGAAAGAAAACGTGGGGAAAATCCCTCCTCTCCCTCTTTTCTCCGAGGAGTGCATCTCGCAAGGCGGAAAAGGGGCTTCTTGTGTCCGGTTCGGTGAGAGGTTTTACGACGAGAGCTTCACTTTCCATCGAATCTTCGGGTGAATCCGGGTTACTCTGGACCGAACCCAGGACGTAGATCGGATCCCCCGGGAGAAGCGTTCGAACTTCCGGACGGGTCATTGTTGCCGGTTCCACGTGACGGGTCAGGACGATTTCCCGAATCCTCCGGCCCATCAAGGCCTGCCAGCCCGGCCGAATCTCCGCATCCCCCGGATCCACAAGGATTCTTCCGGTCTCATCCTCAAGGTAAAAGCGGGAAAGCTCCTGCTGTACCCCTCCCTGCTCCGCGATATCGATCTGCAGGGTCAGAATGGGCCTGTCCTGACTTCCCTCTCCATCCCGCAGGGATCGAGCCTTACCGATGAACTCACAGAGACCGATGGCGGCGGATCGAACTCTGGATGTCGGTATGTTTTTGATCTGCCTTGCCTGCAGGAGCCTCCATGTTCCTTCCAGAACATAAGCCTGGACAGCCCAGAAAATTCCGCAGACGGCACACCCGCAGAAGATCCATGCAAAGACATGGGGCGGCACATTCTCCAGAAAGAGAGTTTGCGGAACAGCCGGAAATCGTGAGTGAATCAGGAGAGCCCATCCCACAGCGGGAGAAAAGATGGCGGTCAGCTTGAGAATGGATCCGATCAGGATGACCGGACGAAAAAGCCAGGGAATCTTTTCCGGCGGATGCAGGAGCAGACCGGCAATGGCGACTCCCGACAGTGCGATAAAGACGGGAAAGATGATGCCAAGAACCCAGACCACAACAGGTGTAAGGAATACCTGCACGATCAGGTAGTGAAAACGCCGATTTCGCAACCGTCGCACCAGACGGGCCCAGGCCATGTGAACTCTATTGTATACCAGGAGCCGATGGAATCCGGACCCTCACATCATCTTTGCCAGGAGGTTTCGGTGATGCTCCGGTGGATTCTAATTGTGAAAGGGTGTACAATCTCTGCCGCACTGTGAACCGTCTCCATGGATCCAGTGCGGTTTCGCGACAATAGCGAAATCCGGGAGTCCTGTTTCATGAAGATATCGAAATCATCCCGCTCCACAGGGAGCCGTCTGAATCCTGGATGCAATTCCATCACCCATCCTGCCATGAGAGCTGTCGCTTCTGTGCCCCAGTGTCAGCTCCATGCTCTATCTGGAAAGAGAGGCGTTCGATGAAAAACGTACTCGTCCTCGGCGCCGGCCTTGTGGCCCGCCCCCTTCTCCGTTACCTGCTTGCCCATTACGAACACCGTGTTCTGGTGGCAACCCTGGATGTTCCCCGGGCCCAGATCCTCATGGGGGAACATCCCCGTGGGTCCATTATTCACCACGATGTGAGCGACATCCAGAAGACGACTCCCCTGTTAGCAGAGTCCGATGTTGTCGTCAGCCTCCTTCCCGCGGAGCTGAACGTACCCATCGCAAAACTCGCGATTTCCCTTCGAAAACCCATGATCAACACTTCGTACGCTTCTCCGGAAATGTGGGCCCTCGACGAGGAAGCCCGCAGGGGCGGCGTTCTCATCCTGAACGAAATCGGGCTGGACCCGGGAATCGACCACATGTCGGCCGTTGCCAAGGTGAAAGAAATCAAGTTCGGAGGCGGAAAGGTCACCAGTTTCCTGAGCTGCTGCGGAGGATTTCCCGCCCAGGACGCCAACACGAACCCCTGGGGATACAAGTTTTCCTGGAACCCTCGGGGCGTCCTCAAAGCGGGTCTTCAGCCCGCTCGCTACCTCCGGAGCAATGAAGCGGTTGAAATCGATGGTGGCGGCATCGTCTTCGACTACTGCTGGCCCCTGGAATTTCCAGAGCTGGGGGTATTCGAGATCTATCCGAACCGTGACTCCCTCAAGTACGTATCGCTGTACCATCTTGAGGGCGTAAACGGAATGTTTCGCGGAACCCTGCGCTATCCCGGCTGGTGCGCAACGATGCGGGCCATCCGGGACCTGGGACTCTTTGACGCCGAAGAAGTGGAGTGGCCGGAGGGGACGACGTACCGTGACGTTGCGACCCGAAAACTGCAGGGCAATGGAGGCCATCTCTCCGCCCGGCTTGCCCGTTTCCTGGACATCTCCCCCGATTCGGAGGAGATGGCCCGGCTTGAGTGGGTTGGGCTCTTTTCGGACCGTCCCATTGAATCACGGAAGTCCTCTCCCCTCGACATCTTCCTGAACCGGATGCAGGCCCTGATGATGTACCGCCCGGGAGAACGGGACCTCGTGGCCTTACAGCACGTCTTCCACGTGGCCTATCCCGATGGAAGCCGCGAGGAAATCCGTTCCTCCCTTGTCAAAACGGGAGAGCCCTGGGGTGATACCGCGATGTCACGGACCGTATCTCTGCCCGCCGCCATCGCCACACGGCTCATCCTGGACGAGGGCGTCATGGCGGAAGGCGTGCAAGTTCCCGTCCTGAGGGAAATCTACGAACCGGTTCTCAAGGAGCTCGAAACCTACGGAATCCGCATGGAGGAGACCCGCGTCAAAACCTTCCGGAGCCCCCTGGACACCTGAGGAAACGATCCTTTAACCGACAGACAACTCTCTCTTTCCCTACGGGCACTCCCCGGGAATAGAGTCCCCGATTCCACACAGGGAAGTGTCCGCACCCTGGGGACGGCCGAAACCGTAATCCCCTTCATCTCCAGACGCCAGCCGGGGAACGACCAGGACATAAATGTTCCCTTCCAGCGATGGAAGGATTTCGTCCCGATCCCCACCGGTGTCCGAACAGAGAACCGATTCGTGGGAGTAGGTTCCTCCCGCAAGGACGGCAAGATCCCCGGCGTAGACGGTGTAGTCGTCGGCGGAACCACAGGTTTCACCCCATGTCACATGAATATCTCCTCCCGATTTTTGCAGGAGCAGACTGTCTTTGGGAACCTCCATCGGTCCCTCCGCCGATGTCGTAAAGGACCATACGGGACTTTCCGCCGTTCCGCACCCATTGATCGCATGTACCTTCCAGAAGTAGGTGGTTCCCGGGAGAAGACCGATGGCAAGCTCCACCCCCGGCACCGTCCCGGCCAGAGAGGCAGGTGGATTTACCGTATCCAGGTAGACCTCGTAATCCATGGAACCGGGGGATGGATTCCATGTCAGGAATACTTCGGTCGAAAGATCCGAAGCCCCATCCGCCGGGGATACGAGCGTGAAGGATTCAGGCTCCTGAACGCAGCAGCCGTAGATGTCAAAGATTCTGAATCCCGATTCGCCCTGGGCTACTGCGGCGTAATTCCCGGAGACCGAAACATGGCGATTCCAGCCGTTCACGGGGTAGAAGGCAGTCTCCACTGGGGCGGAAGAGTTCGCAACATCGAGGACGTGCAGGCCATCCCATGACCCGGTGTACAAGCGGGTCCCGGAAACAGCAACTCCCAGCCCGCCTAAGGAATCCAGAAACCCTAGCTCCAGGGGATTGGCTGGGTCGGTGATATCGATAATCCTCACTCCACCGTTGGAATCGGCGAGGTAGAGCTGATCTCCCGATCGTACGATGTCCATCGCATGGCCCGGGGTATCGAGCCATCCTGCTTCTGCAGGATTTGCGGGATTTGAGATATCGAGAACCCTGAGACCGTCCGGACCATCGGCGATATAGGCATAGCCCTGCCACACCGTTACGGAAAGCGTTTCCCCGGCCGTGTCATAGAATCCCACTTCCACGGGTGTGGCCGGATCCGAGATATCGATGATTCGGAGACCGGCATAGGAATCGGCCACGTAGGCATAGGTTTCATCCATGACGACATCAGAGACAAAATCGGGAAGACCCAGTCCTCCCAGCCAGATTGGTACCGAGGGCGTCGATACATCGACAATGTCAAGCCTTGTTCCACTTACGACACAGGCACGGTTGTTTCTTACGTCAAGACCCCAGCTGTTCTGGACCAGGTCCAGACGGCCGATCTCCATGGGGTGCACGGGATCGGAAAGGTCGACGATCCGCAATCCGTCCGCGTCATTCGCGATGTACGCCAGGGATCCCGAGATCGTGACATCATAGGTGATGCTGGGGAATTCCAGCCTTCCTCCCTGAACCGGTGCGGAAGGCGTCGACACATCGTAGGAGGTGAACCCTCCCGAATATCCTTCTCCAACGAAAATCCTGCTTCCATCCATGGAAACCGCGCTGACAGATCCTCCTGCCGTCGTAACTTCCAGAGGGTTTAAAGGATCGGTAATGTTGACCACCACAAGGCCGCTGCCATCGTCGGCCAGGAAGAGTTCGTTCCCGGAAACCACGAGATCCATTGTGTTTCCAGGCGTATCCAGATAGGTCTCTTCAAATGGATTGGCGGGATCGGAGATATCTATGACACGGAGCCCTGCGTCCGCATTGGCCATCCAGGCATATCCGCCTGAGACCCTTACGTTATTCGCCCATCCGGGCAGAGGTAGCTGAGTAACCATCGAGGGATTATAGGGATCCGACACATCAATGACACCCAGGCCGGCATCATTGGACGCAAGATAGGCATAGGTGCCGTCCACTGCGACTCCCGCCGTGCAGGTGGACGTAAAGATCTGTCCGAGAAGAACCGGCACCGCCGGGTTTGAGACATCCATCACCCAGAATCCGCTCCAGCAGCCGGCGACGTACACAACGTTACCAACGAGTTCCAGGCCCCTGGCATCCACGGAGTCGGAATAGAACCCTTCCACAAAGGGAGAGGCCGGGTTCGACAGGTTGACGATCTGCAGACCTCCCCTGTCATCGGCGACATAGGCCATGGTTCCGGAGAGGATGACGTCACGGATCGTATCGGGGAGGGATACCTGTCCTACGATCAGCGGCGTGTCCGGGTCGGAAAGGTCAACAACCCAGAGTATGGCCCCTGAAGCGACCACTGCCAGATTTCCTTCTCCGTCCACGGCATAGGAGACTCCAAAGGACCAGGATCCCGTTTTCTCGACACAGCCTGTCGTGAAGGTATGCTCTCCGGTGCTGCTTCCGCCGCACCCGTTGACCCCCACAACATTCCAGAAATAGGTCGTTGAGTGTTCCAGACCCTCGATGAAGGTATGGCTGTCCTGGATCCCTGAACGGTAGAGAGGCGGCGGTGATGTGGTTCCCAGGTAGAGATCATAGGACGTCTGTCGGTTGGAGTCCTGCCAGTCCAAAATGATGTCGGTCGGCTGATCCGTGGCCCCGTCCCCGGGAGACTGAATTGAGAAGGGCCAGGGAGCACAGCAGGGGCGGCAGGCGTCGAAGGCGCGAACCCGGACGCTGTCAACCAGCGAGTACCAGTACCAGCCCGGGGAGACATAGTGGAATCGAACGATGACACCTGAAAATCCGGAGTACGCAGTCAGATCGAGGCTCACCGGCTCCCCTGGCCCGTACGGACTGTGATCCTCGTCCCAGGTCAGGAGAGGCGCCCACGATCCTCCGCCATCCGTGGAGATTTCCACGGAGAAGAGATCTTCCCCGCTCACGGCATCGTGATAGGCTCCCGTAAACTCGAGATGGATCGAGGAGGCCTCCGGAAGATCCAGCCACGGGGTCCAGAGCTCCGCATCGATGGCGCCTCCGCACCAGTCGCTGTCACCAACGGCTGCATCCCCTTCCCCCCCGGCATAGTTGGGTCTTCCCGTCACCGAGGTCACCGTCCAGTCACACCCCTGGTTCATGATGACGCTCCACCCGTCCGGGGGCCAGGTCTCAAAGGTTTCATCTATGAGAACCGTTTCCCCTGCTCCAGTCTGCACCTGGAAGGGCTCGCTCCATGTTCCCTCCGAAGCCTGAATTTCAAGAGAAAAGTCAAGGTTTGTCATGCATGCCAGCCCCGGATCGATGTCAAAGATGAACCCATCCAGGGACTGGGCCTCTTCACCGGCGATAAGATCGGGAAAACCGATCGTACCGGACTGAATGGTCACCCCCGGCGTCGTACACGTCAGGACTCCGCTGATCCCGGTCAGGGACGTGGTCCCGACGTTCTGAATGTTGACCCACATCTGGATGGTTTCACCGGGATCGGCCACTCCGTCTCCATTCCCCGCTCCCCCGGACATGCATTGATCATTGATAGTAAAACTGCGGAAGTCTGCCCCCGCCGCCCCCGTCGTGAATTGATACTTCTGGCTCTGGATGGATCCACAACCGTTGAGCGCCACCACGTACCACGTATAGGTCGTGGAGGGAGACAACCCGGAAACCCAGATTTCATCGTAGGGGAGATTTCCAAGGTAGAGGGGCGGATTGATACCTGTGCCCAGATAGAGATCGTACCTTTGAGCTCCCGGAGACGGGTTCCAGTCCAGCGAGACAGGAATCGGCACATTGGTCTCACCGTTGGAAGGCTGAAGCAGGCTGAATGCGGCGGGGTTACCGGTCGAAAAAGATCGGACCTCCGTCGCAGTCGTTCCACAGGCATTGTGAGCCTCCACGGTCCAGAAAAAGGTGGTGTTCGGGGGGAGAAGGGCTTCCAGATGGGCATTCGATCGTCTCAGATCGGTCCCGGTCTGGGCTTCCGGTGGATTCACCGTGTCGAGATAGAGGCTGTAGGTCAGAGCTCCTTCCGCATCCTCCCAGTCGAGATCAGGATTGCAGGACACCGGATCCTCCCCCTCTCCGGGAGAGCTGAGGGAAAAGGGTCCTGGAGGACCGCTGCAGCACCCGCTGAAGTCGACCAGTGTCAGATCGAAAGTGTCGGCGACGACACCCAGAAACCCGGAAAGTTCCGTATCCATGGCAGAATCGGGAGTATCGTACGCTCCGGCAAGGAACGGGGAAGCCGGGATGGAGACGTCGATCACCAGGAGCCCGGAGCCTAACGTGGAGGCAAAAACCTGGCTTGCGGAAAGGAAGATCCTTATGACAATATCTGAGGTCGGGAAGTAACCGACCACAGAGGGTGAGGACGTGTCGGAAACATCCAGGATGTAGAGGCCATCCGCAGCTCCCACATAGGCCAGCGTTCCGGAGACACGGACGCTGAAGCTGATGGCTGGAAGATCGGTCCGGCTGGCCTGGACAGGATTGGCCGGATCGAAAACATCGAAGATTCGGAATCCTCCCTGGCGCGCGGCCGCGTACAGGTAGGGCCACTGGATATCCACGCTCCGGACGCTTGCAATGGGGGAGCGGGCCCCCACTTCCACCGGTGAGGCTGGGTCGGAAACGTCAAAGATTCGAATTCCCTGATTATTCGCTGCCAGGTATGCGTACGAACCGTCCAGTGTAACCTCTCTTCCGGTATAGGGGTCGGAGTGGCCGATTTCCACGGGGTTCGCAGGATCTGCGAGATCGACGATCACGAGACCCCGGCTTAAATCCGCCACATAAGCATAGCCGTCCCGGACTGTTACATCGTAGGTCGATCCGTTCAGAGCCGCCTCTCCATGGAGGACGGGAACGGCGGGATTGCTGATGTCATAGACCTTGAGGCCCTCGAGATACGAGGTCACGACGGCATATCCGGAATAAAAATCGATTCCCAGCAGGTCGCCGTAGGATTCGTCGTATGATCCAAGCTCCGTAATGGCATCGACCTGGGTCGTATCCAGGATCCTCATTCCCGCGCCGTTGTCCGCCACGTAGGTTATCGTACCCACGGGGAGGGCATAGAAGGCATTGCCCGGCGTATCGTAGCTTCCCTCGATGTAGGCCGAATCGGGCGTGGTGATGTTTACGATTTGAATGCCCCCGAGGGAATCGGAGACACAGGCGTGGGTTCCCGAAACCTCTACCCATTCGGCATAGAAAGAGACCGGTACGATCGTCCGTTCCTGCGGATCGGTCGGTGTGACCAGCTCATAAACGATTAACCCTGTGTTGCCGTCTGCGAAATAGATATGGGTCCCGTCCAGTTCCAGCCCTTCCGCGTACCCGCTATACGTCCACCGCATCGCCTCTTCATAGATGGAAGCCGGATCGGACACATTAAGGACTCGCAATCCATAATAGGCATCGACGACGTAAACGTAGTCTCCGGACACTTCCACGTCACGGGCATTTTCCAGCGCGTAAAAACCGAGCTGGAACGGGTGGGCGGGATCAGTGACATCGAGGACAAAGAGACCTGAAAACTCCACAGCAAGGTAGAGTCGATCCCCCACAAAGGACATTCCGCCCCTTGCCGAACCTCCGGATGGAATTGGAAAGGAACCCAGCAGTACGGGAGCGGCTGGATCGGTTAGATTGAAGGTAAGGAGTCCCGAACTGTCGTCACAGACATAGAGGACGGATCCGCGTACTTCCAGGATGCCTTCGTCGGTCGGATTGGGGAGGAGAATCTCATTCACCTTGACAGGGTTGGAGGAATCGCTGATATCGATGACCTGGAGGAAGAATCCATTTCCCATGTAGGCATAGGTACCGTTCACGGTGAGGGAACGGACAGTCCCGTAGAGGTTGTCGGGCCACTGAGAGGTGAAGTTCATGCAGGTCGTCTCAAAGGACGATTCCGGTCCGGTGGTGACACTGCAGGACGCCACAGCTTCCACATACCAGAAGTAGGTCGTCGACCCGCTGAGTCCCGACACTGGATAGGAAGACCCGGTGAGGCCTTCTGCCAGGAGGGGCGGCGGAGATTCGGTCCCAAAATACAGCGTGTAGGTAGTGGTATCGGTACAGTCTTCCCAGTCCAGGACGAGATTGGTTTGTTGACCCGCCGCACCGTCAGCCGGGAAGAGGGTGTTCGGAACGGAAGGCTGTTGGCCGCATGTCGTAAAGGACCATATGGAGCTCTCCGTCTGATCGCATCCGTTGTACGCGATGACTTTCCAGTAGAACGTTGTTCCCGGGGGGAGACCCTGCAGATCGGTTTGGGACATCCCCAGCCCGCTGACGGGCACCTGTGCGGGAGGATTGACGATATCGATGGCCACGTCGTAGGAAGTGGCACCGGGCACGTCATCCCAGTCAAGGGTGAAGTCAAAGGGCTGATCGATCGAACCATCCGGGGGGAAAAGAAGGGTGACCGCATCGGGGGCTCCCGTCGTAAAGCTTCCGGAAGGCGAGACCGTGCTGCCGCAGCTGTTGAACGCTTCCACCCTCCAGTAGTAAGTCGTGTCGGAGGCAAGGGTATACGCATACTCGGAGGTCGTCACATCGGAGCCGACCTGGACCCCGGGGGGATCGACCGTGTCGACGTAGACATTGTACCCTTCGGCTCCGGGAGCATCCGACCAGTCGAGCGTAAGATCACATGAAACATGGGTTTCACCGCCGGCGGGAAACTGGAGTGCGGGCTCGGCGGGTGGGCCGGAACAGCAGCCCGAGGGATTGAGTATATCCATCCCGTAATAATCCGAAACATAGAGATACACGCCGACTCTCTCCGATGCCATGGCATTGATGGGGGTGTCGTAAGCCCCGATCTCGGCAGGTGCGTAGGGATTCGACACATCAACCATCCGGATGCCCGTGATCCGGTCGGAAAGATAGAGGATAGACCCTTCCATGCTCAGCGATGTAGCGTACCCGCCGCTGAACGGGTATGTGTAGGAAGAAACTTCCGTCGGGTTGTACGGGTCGGAGACATCCACCACATGAAGCCCGGAATAGGATGCGGCCACGTAGGCAAAGGAACCTCGAACCAGGACATCCAGGACTGCCTCCGGAAATCCGATCGAGGCGATTTCATAAGGGTTATAGGGGTCCGATACGTCGACGACCCTCATCCTTCCGTCCGCCGAAGCGATATAGGCTATAGGCCCGACAACATGGATGGCATTGGATGTGGCACCCAGAGGAAGATAGCTCAGGTTTACGGGAGACACGGGATCGGAAACATCGACGACCCCGATACCCTGAGATACGGCAAGGTAGGCATAGCCGTTTTGAGAAACGGCTTCCCTGGACCACCACACGGAATTTCCCGCCACGGCAGGCGTGGAAGGGTCCGTTACATCCAGGACCCACGTACCGTTACTGTTGGCAACATAGGCATAGGCGCCATCGACATTGACAGCCCTGGTTCCCAGGGGCAGATCGAGCACCATCGTTCGGACAGGAACTAACGGGTCGGAAAGATCGAAGACGTAGATTCCCTCGTAGTAGGCGCTGACGTAGAGATAGTCTCCTACCTGTGTCATATCCCACAACAGGCTTTCCGATTCATCAAAGAAGGAGAGTTCCGAGGGATTGGTTGGATCGGAGATGTCGATAATCCGTACCCCTTTCGAGGTGTTGGCCACGTAGGCCACGGATCCATCGATTTCGGTATGAAATGCGTAACCCGGCGTATCCATATATCCCACGGAATAGGGATTCGACGGATCCGCAATGTTGATAATCCGAACACCCTCTGTCCCATCGGCGACATAGGCCAGTACACCCTCCACCCTGACGGATTCCGTATATCCAGCCGTGGCGAAGGAAGCAAGGTAGGTGGGGTCATCGGGTACTGACACATCAAAGGTCAGGAGGGCGTTTCCGCCGTCGGCTAAAAGAAGGGTCGTCCCCGTCAGGGCAACACCTTCCGAATACCCGGGGGTCTCGTACGTGGATACCTCAACGGGATTGTATGGATCCGAAAGATTAAGAACCCGGAGGCCATAGTAGGTGTCGATCAGGTAGGCATACGATCCCGATACCGCGACATCCCGGATATAAGCTCCTTCCAACGCGAAAGAACCGATTTCGACAGGCTGGGACGGTGTCGATACATCCAGAATATGAAACCCACCGAATCCATCACAGAGGTACGCAGTGGTACCCTGAATTTCCAGTCTCTCGTTACTCGAACCGGGCGTATCAAAGAGCCCGATCTGGCTGGGATGGGAGGGGTCGCTCAGATCGTAGATCCCGAGTCCGCGTCCGGTCATCGGAAGGTAAAGATAACCTCCGGCGGCCACAGGCCCTCCTTCCCCCATGCTGGTTCTCATGTCGAATTCATAATTTTTTACGGGAACAAGGGGGTTGGATATGTCGACAACCTGAAGCATGTTCCCGTTGGGAACGTAAAGATAATTCCCGTAGATTTCGCAGGAAACAGTCTCCCCGTAGGGTACTCCCGGCCAGTTACCTTCCTGGTTCATGCAGGTCGTCGTAAACGATTTCAACGGGCTCTGCATGACACCGCAGTCATTGATTGCCTCAACGTACCAGAAATAGGTCGTTCCCGGGTTTAACCCGCTGACTTCCAGGGATCGTTCCGTCAGGCCGGACTGGTAGAGGGGAGGCGGATTGGTATCCCCAAAGTAGAGGGAATAGCTCTCAGCCTGGCTCGATTCCGTCCATATAAGGGGGGCCGTGGGTGCGACTCCTGTCAACCCGTCGTTGGGGTAGGCAAGATCAAAGATCCCCGGCCTCGGGCAGGTACAGGGGAAACAGAGCGGAGAGACCGACAGATGCACGTCGTCCACCTGGATGTACCAGGTCCAGTCCGGTGAAACATAGTGAAATCGGAGAATGGTTCCTTCCGATCCCAGATAGGAATCCAGGTTGAGGCTGACGGCTTCCCCCGGCCCCGCGGGGCTGTGGTTCTCATCCCAATGGAGGAGAGTGATCCATCCGGATCCTCCGTCTGTAGAAATGTCGACATCGAAATAGTCTCCCCCGCCCGGGAGATTATCCCGGTAGGATGCGAAAAAGGAAAGTTCAGCCGTCTGAGCCTGGGAGAAATCAAGGACGGACGTCCTGAGTTCCGTATCCATCGTTGTCCCATTCCCGCAAAGATCGGAATCGGCCGTGGCGGCATACCCGCTTCCTCCCGTAGTATTGGACCGCCCTGTAAGTTCCGTGGAGGTCCAGCTACAGGCACCTCCATTATTGATCACATCCCACCCGGACGGAGACCAGGCTTCAAAAGTTTCCTGAATAAGAGCGCCGGGGATCTGTCCGATGGATATGTTGAAAGATGACTGCCAGGTACCCTCATTGGCCGTGATGTCCACATCAAACCGAACGGCAGTCCCACAGGGCAGTGTCTCATCCACCTGGATTGCGAACCATTCGTTTCCACTCCTCTGCTCTCCGGCAGGGATATCCGGGAAGGAAGACCAGCCCCTGAGTATCGTAATCCCGGGTGAACTTGCAGGAATGGAGGCAGAAACTCCTGTGGCATCTACCGGACCCTCGTTCATAAGATGGACAGACAGGTATACCGTTTCTCCCGGATCAACTGACCCGTTTTGGTCGCCTGGGTACCCGGGACCACAATGATCTTCGATTCCAGGAAGTAGGCAGAAAAGGGAAGGTGATCCCGTCGTAAATTGAAACTTCTTACTCCACGTCGTTCCACACCCGTTTACCGCCTCCACCTGCCAGTAATAGGTCGTGGAGGGTGACAGGACCCCGGTAAGAATGCTCGTTTCAAAGACAGTGGCGTCGAAGAGCGGCGGGGGATCCTCCGCGCCTCCGTACACCCGGTAATATTCGGCTCCTTCCGAAGCTTGCCACTCCAGAAGAAGGGTGGCCGGCTGGTTCATCGCCCCGTTGGGAGGGGAAAGAAGCTCAAAGGCCCCCGGTCCTCCCGTCGTAAAGGACCAGGCCAACGATTCCGCGGTTCCATCCGGGGAGATGGCCACAACCTTCCACCAGTACGTCATATCGGGCTGGAGGGAAACGTATACCTCAGAAAGAGGATGGTCCTGAGCGACAAGGGAAATGGGAGGATTGACCGTATCCAGATAGACGTTGTAGCGCAGGGCCTGGGCACTCTCTTCCCAGTCCAGTAAGACCTGGCAGGGAATATGTACCGCACCGTCGGACGGAGTCAGAAGGTTGAACGGCTCGGGGATTCCGGAGAGGCATCCGTTCAGGTCGAAGACTTCCACATTCTCGTAATCCGCCACCACGGCAAGGGCTCCCATCATGTCGGTATCCATGGATGTACCGGGGGTATCGAAGTGGCCGGCCAAGGATGGACTGGCCGGGTTGGAAAGGTCAAGGAGGTAGAGACCGTCATTATCCGAAAGGAGAAGGTATCCTCCGGCCGGAGTTACGCGGCGTGCATACCCGGGGGTGTCAAAGAATGCGATTTCAGAAGGGTGATAAGGATCGGAGACGTCCAGGACCCTGAGCCCCTCTCCTCCGTCGGCAAGGAAGGCCAGTCCCCCGGAAACGACCACGTCCCGGCAGTATCCCGACGTGTCGAAAATGGCGACTTCCACGGGATCTTCCGGATTGGAGATGTCGGCAATAAAGAGCCCGCTGGACCCGACTGCGGCGAAAGTATATCTTCCGGACACGGAAACATTCCGAATGGTTTCGGGCGTGAGGACCCGCCCAACCTGATAGGGATTGGCAGGATCGGAGACATCCAGGATTCTCAGCCATCGCCCGGACGCCAGGCAGGCATAGTCTCCCTGAATTACTGCGCCCATTGCGGAATAGGGTGCCCATCCCACCTCGCCGGGTGACAGCGGTGTGGTGATGTCGTAGATGTAAAACCCGCCGCCCCAGTCGGACTGGTAGAGGTAATTCCCTGAAATAACGGTGTTCAGCGGATTCGTGAAGTGCTGAATCGTGCCCGATTCGACCGGGTTGGAGGGATCGGAAAGATCGAGAACAACCATCCCTTCGGTTGAGGCAGAAATGTAGGCGGTCGACCCGGTTACCGACACGCCCAGATAGGGGCTGTGGGACAGGTCATACGTGCTCTGGAAAACGGGAGAGGCCGGGGTGGTTACATCCAGAAGGGTGACTCCACCGTACTCCTGGGAAAGGGAAGCTCTTGCACCCGAAAGGGCGACATGCATCGTATGGACATCGTTGTCGTATTGCCCGATCTGCGTGGGAGCGGCCGGATTGGAGACATCCAGGATCCTCAGACCGTCACTGCCGTCCACCATATACAAAACGCTTCCCTGCAGATCTATCCATTCGGGATAGCTGGTAACAAAGAAGGTCCCGATCTGCGCAGGTGCCGCAGGAGTGGATAGATCGTAGACCCGAAGGCCCGGCTGAGTGGCATAATCATCGACACCGCCGATGAGGTAGAGATCGCTTCCGTCGAGGGTCACGCACTCCGGGTACATCTCCACTTCAAGGTGGGAGATCTCCACGGGATTGGAGGGATCGGTAATATCGACGATCCACAGGACCATGTAAATGTCGGCTGCATAGAGGTAGGAACCGGACACGGCCACGTCCCGGATATCGGGAGTGATTCCCATGATGGGAGGAGGCGCAAAGGTACCGACACCGGTCGGACTTGAAGGATCGCTCACGTCCAGGATGGCAACTCCGCCTGTTGAGTCAGCGGCATAAAGGAGGGTCCCGTCCTTTTCCATCCCTCCCCGCAGGTATCCCGGTGTATCGAAGACGGACAGCAGGGAAGGATTTTCCGGATCGGAAACGTCGTAGATCAGGATGCCGGCACTCTGTGCCGGCACGTATAGCGTGGTTCCGTCCAGGACCATCTCTCCCTCGTCGATCCACGAAGGCAGGATGATTTCGTTCACCAGGAGCGGATTAGCCAGATCCGATACATCCAGGATCTGCAGGGTCGTGCCGCTTCCGGCATAGAGATAGTCTCCGACAAACCGGGAGGAGCGGGTTTGTCCGTACAGGCCCCCCGGATGGCGGGAAAGCTCATCCATGCAGGTCGTTGTGAAGGTGGACTCGGCAGAGGATGTCGTATCACATCCGTTGACAGCTTCCACAATCCAGAAGTAATCGGTACCCGGATCCAGTCCGGAAAGGGGCAGATGGAGATCCGTGATCCCCGACTGGTAGAGGGGCGGCGGAGAGGACGAACCGAAATAGAGATTGTAGGAAACCGTATCGGAGGCCTCCGTCCAGGAAAGGTCTACGTCGAAAGGTATGCCCGTGGTGCCGCTTTCGGGATAGACGGGCAGAGGAACCCCGGGAGTCAGGCAGGTCACCGAGGTCGAGGCAAAGGCCGTGTTGTTTCCTGAATCGGGGTCCGGTTCATAGGCGATCAGGGCTGCCGAAATATCGACGCTTCCTTCCGCCCCCGTCTCAAAGACAGCGGAAAAGGAATCCGACGATCCGCCGGACAGCAGGGGAAGAGTACAGGTCAAGGTTTGGGAAGGCCCGTCCCAGGAACAGCGAGGGTCGCTTTCGCCGGCCTGGTACGTCAGCGTCGTTCCCGTCAAACCGTAGGTTTCCGTAAGGACCACGGACGTGGCGTCCTCCGGCCCGGCATTGGAGACGTCCGCCGTAATGGTCAGATCGGCCCCTGTGATCACGGGATCGGGCACGTCGGTCAGCGCCGTAAATCCGAGGTCCGCACCGGGTCCGGCCCATCGGACCATCCGGGATTCCGAAGGGATCGCATTTGAATAGACGGTAATCTCGAGCCATCCCGGCGTCAGGCCGGAAAGAGCCGGGGAGATCCAGGAGATATCCGACCACCCGTTTCCCTGATCGACAGGAAGGCAGGATAATTCTCCGGTGGTGAGATGGAGGACCTGGACGAGGGGATGGTTGGTCGCGGAATCCATTTCCGTCCCCCCGGAAGCGCCGGAGAGACCTTCGAATCCCGACCCGGTCAACTCCAGGGCATCTCCCTCAAAGAGGGGGCCGGAGATCGGGTCCAGGATCGGCCTCCAGGCTTCATCGTAACCCAGGTCCGGGTCAAAAAGTTCACACAGTGCTGTTGCTCCGCTCTGGTACCCGCCTGCAAGGAGAACCTGTCCGCTCAGCAGAAGCGTGACGGTATGATCGTATAGCGTGGAGAACAGGGATCCCACAGAAATCCACGTTCCGTTCCAGGGACGGTAGATTTCCGCACTTGCCGTTGTCCCCGTCACTCCGCCTGCGGCAAGGACCTCACCGGAGGGCAGGAGGAGCGTGATGTGTCTCTGCCTCGCCTGGCTCAGTGAACCGGTGAATGACCATGAATCCGTATCCGGATCGAAGAGTAGGCAGGAGGAAAGATAGGTGGGGGTGCCCTGATTGTGATAACCTCCGGAGATCAGGGCCTTTCCTGAAGGAAGAAGCACAGCACTCGCTCCCGTCCGGGCTTCTCCCATGTCAGGAAGGTCGGACCAGGTTCCGGAGATCGGATTATAGATTTCCGCAGAGGACAGGTATCCTTCCCCGATGTTCTGGCCTCCAGCGGACAGGACCCTTCCATCCGGGAGAAGAACCATTGCGGAGTTATACCGGGCGTGACTCATGGAACCTGTCCAGGTCCAGGCACCCGTCTTGGGATCGTAAATTTCGCAGGTGTTCAGTACTGTGCTTCCTCCATCCCGGACACCGCCCGCAAGCAGTACTCTCCCATCCTTTAAAGGAACTGCACGGGGTGCGCGACGGCTCTGGTTCATGGATCCCGTAAAACTCCAGCTGTCCAGGTCCGGATCGTAGAGTTCAGCCGTGGCCAGCTCTCCTCCGGCCCACCCACCGGCAACGAGAATTTTCCCATCGTCCAGAAGTACGGCAACGTGATTCCCTCGCCCATTCTGCATGGGGGCCGCGGCGCTCCACGTTCCGGCGTCCAGGTCGAAAATTTCGACACTGGCGGCCGCGCTTCCATATCCGCCCGTTACCACGGTCCTCCCGTCGGGAAGGATTGTGGCGGTGTGGTCGTAACGCCCGATCGCAAGAGAACCGGTGGAGGACCAGCTTCCCCCCTCTGGATCGTAGAGCTCCGACGAGGTCTCCGCCCCTTCTCCCCCGGTGAAGAGAACGAACCCTCCGGGAAGAAGCGTGGCTGCATGTTCCATCCTGGGAAGGGAAAGGGACTCTCCCGGGCTCCAGGTG
Source organism: Thermoanaerobaculia bacterium (assembly GCA_035593605.1). Lineage (NCBI taxonomy): Bacteria > Pseudomonadati > Acidobacteriota > Thermoanaerobaculia > Thermoanaerobaculia bacterium. The sequence goes on from DAOSWS010000004.1 coordinate 62,324, forward strand.
CCGGCGGAGGGATCGTAAACTTCACACATCCCCGTGGCATTTCCGCCGCCGACAAGAACCGTTCCGTTGGGAAGAAGGGTCGCCGTATGGATCTGCCGTGCGGTATTCAGCGATCCGGTGGAAGACCACGTCCCGGAGACTGGATCGTAGATTTCACAGGAGTTTAGCGAAACTGCCCCATCAAAACCTCCTGCAGCCAGGACGGTTCCGTCATAGAGCAACGTGGCGGTATGGGAGTACCGGGCGGTTCCCAGGGGACCCTTATCCGTCCAGGTACCGGCAATGGGATCGAAAACTTCCGTGTCACTGTGCACGGTCCCGCTGTCTTCTCCTCCCGCGACAAGGATCGTCCCATCCTGGAGAAGCGTCGCCGTGTGGTTATTTCGGGCGACATTCATGACCGGGCCTTCACTCCAGGTTCCCGTGGCCGGATCGTAGATTTCGATACTGTCCAGGACGGCGGCACTTCCCTGACCTCCCGCGACGATCACCCGGCCGTCGGGGAGACGCGTAGCCGTGTGGCCGTAGCGGCCATGGGTCAGCGAACCGGTCCCGCTCCAGGTTCCAGAGTTGGGATTATAGATTTCACATGAGGTGAGGCAGACACCTGCGTTGACGCCGCCGGTCACCAGGACTCTTCCGTCCCGGAGCAGGACGGCAGCGAGGTAGGTTCGGGGTGTGGACATGGACCCGGTGGAGGTCCAGGTTCCCGTGACCGTGTCGTAGAGCTCCGCACCGTCCGTCGGTACTCCCTCGTTGTCTCCTCCCATCAGGAGGACCTTGCCGTCTGTGAGCAGGATCGCATTGTGGGATCGTCGTCCCTCGACCATTGACCCCACCGTCGTAATGGAGGGATCGACCAGGAGAGGCCACACCAGGCCAGCCGGATCGATCGTGAGTGTGAGGGTCTTCACCTCACCCTCTCCGTTACGAACCAGGTTCCAGCGGGCCGCGGAACGGGATACGGTCCCGGCCGCGTCCATTATCCAGGGAGCAAGAAAACGCAGGCCCCTTCCTTGCCGGTCCACGAAGCGGACTTCTCCATCATGGAGAAAGATGCGATCTACACCGGAGGTTTCGGACAATTCGTACGCAAAGCTGCGCGGGCATTGTGGAGATTCCAGGAACATCCATTCCTTCAGATGTCCTGTTTTCGCGGTATACACGACATCGGTATCCGGGTATACCCGGGAATAGAGTGCCGTTCCTCCCTGCGGATCCAGGGTGGCGGATCCTGCATCGATCGCACGGAGACCCAGACGTACACCATCCCCCTCCACGAGGAAGGGCTGATGATAGGTATCGGGAAGCCAGGCACGAAAGGTGCCGGCTCGATAGGCATTGGAGAGAACACCCTGAATGATCCGATCATGTACCCGGTATGTTTCTCCGGCAAAACGGGCTCTGGAGTTCCATTCCCCTTGCAGGCTTGGAAAGGTCTGGATCAGATGTTCCATCATTCCGGATGGGCCATGAACTCCCTGTTCAGACAATCTCGATTCGGTCTGATGCGACGGTCCCGAGTGGATATCCAATCCCGGCGGAAAGAGAACGGGTATTCCCCGGACATGTAAGGGCAGGGCCACAATGGCTATCACGAACGTAAATAGGACGGACCGAAAACGGCACCAATTAGTTTGAGTTTTCATACGGTACTCCATCCCCATAATCTCTTCCTCTTCAGTGTAGAAGAGAGCCTGTCTTCTGTCAAATGGGTCGATGGAGTGGTATGGAAGAACCGTCTCCTCACAAAACCTTTAAACCCGACTCCCTCCCAGGTAAAGTCACCCCGGAGGTCGATGAAGAGTTGGGAAAAGGTGAGAATACGTTCTAGAGTCTATCTATTAACGGATCTTGAACCTGGATCGGCGGCGGGGACTTCGGATCGACCGCCCCGTTGCCTTTTTCTGGCCTCCCCCCATGAGCGCCGACACTTCCTTGGCTCCTTCCTGAGCCAGCTCAGGGGTTGTTCCATGGGTACTGTCGTAATCGAAGCCTTCGAGACGCTTTCTCTCAATGGCCGATCCCAGGATCCGCTCCAGCTCGTGGATCATGGGCAGATCGTCCACCGTGACGAGTGTGTAGGCATCGCCGGTCCGTTCCGCCCTCCCCGTGCGTCCGATCCTGTGGATATAGGCCTCAGTGGTGTCGGGAATGTCGTAGTTGATGACGTGGGAAATGGCCTCGATATCCAGTCCGCGAGATGCGATATCCGTGGCAACCATGATGGGAAAGGTACCCTTTTTGAATCCTTCCAGGGCAGACTGCCGCTGACTCTGTGTCCGATCGGAATGGAGACAGGTGACGCGATATCCTTCTCGTCCAATTTGAAGGGCAAGCCTCCGGGCCCGGTGCTTGGTCCGCGTAAAAATCAGGACCGATTCCCCCCTGGCCTGATGAAGCAGGGCCAGAAGAAAACGGGTCTTCATATAACGGGAAACGGGGTAGAGGGCATGGGTGACGGTTTGCACCGGGCGGTCATGACCAACTTTGATCCGCCGGGGTGAACGCAGGGTCTGGGAAGCCAGACGTTCCACTTCCGGAGGAAAGGTTGCCGAAAAGAGCATGGTTTGCCGGTTTTCCGGAAGATGCTGAAAGATTCTTTTCAGATCGGGAAGGAAACCCATATCGAACATGCGGTCGGCTTCGTCCAGGACTAAGACGTCCAGGCTGTCCAGACGGATCGTCTTTTGCCGGATATGGTCCAGAAGGCGCCCCGGGCATGCGACGATGATGTCTACGCCTCGTTTGAGTGCCTGGATCTGGGGCTTGATCGGCACACCTCCATAGATCGTCGCACTGTGAATCCCCGTCTCCGCACTGAGAAGGACAATGTGCTCATCAATCTGTTGAGCCAGTTCCCGGGTAGGAGTAAGGACCAGGACTCTGTGTCCTTTCCCCGGTGTCGTCAGGAGCCTGTGCAGAATGGGAAGGACAAATGCGGCGGTCTTTCCCGTTCCGGTCTGGGCCGTTCCGATCAGGTCCTGACCGGTCATGGCGAGGGGAATGGTTTCGGTTTGAATGGGTGTGGGTGTGGAGAATCCAGCACGATCGATGCCGGTCGAAAGACGGGCATCCAGTTGAAATTGGTTGAAACTCAACATAAATCCTTGTCTTCAGGAGTCAAAAGTGCGTCAGGAGAGTATGGAAGAACATATCTGGATGACTGAACCAACGACTGCTGATTTTGAAATGAATACAACGTCTTATTATACACGACCTTATGGATCCCTGTCAAATCTGATATTTTTGGCAGTATCGAGATCAAGGTGACGATAATCCGGTCATCAGCCAGGATTGCATCATCTTCCGGATGCACGCATTCATCGAGGTCACGCCGGCGATGCGGCTGGAATCTTTTCCCCGTCTGCCTCATCCACCCGATGTGTGGCACCACAATGGGGGCAGGTAATCGTTTTTCCGCTGTAGACGGGTGGCACCTTAAGATTCGTTCCGCAGGCACAGGCAATGAAGATGAAGCCGTTCAAGCGCCAGAGGAGATCGGTCACCTCCCGGTGCTTTTCCACCGGTCCCTGAACCTTCGATTCCGTGGGAGCGACTTTCTTCGGTTCCTTATCTTCCTGAATTGCCGAAAAGGGCACAAGGCCAACAGCCCTTCCCGTAACCTTTCGAAAGGCTTCGTCGTAATCGGCGAGGACCGGGTTGCTTGCAAGGGATTTCAGGATCTGAATGCGTTTGGAAATGGGAGGATGGGTGCTGGTAAGGTCGGAAAGGCCCCGGGCAGATACCTTGAGAGGATTGACAATGTACATCGGTGCCGTGGCCCGGGTGGCGGACCGCAGCTTCTTCGATGTTTTCGATATCTTTTCCAGAGCTCCCGCCAGACCGGACGGGTATCGCGTGAACTGAACGGAGGAAGCGTCTGCAAGGTATTCCCTGCGGCGGCTTAAGGAAAAATAGATCAGCTGAGCAATAATGGGAGAGAGAACCACAAGGACCAGGGCCACAACGAGGATGATGGCCTGCAGCTGTCCGCTGTTCCCCCGGGAGGACGTACGTCTTCCCCCGCCTCCCCAGATCAGCATCCGGACGGAGAAGTCCGCCAGCATGACAATCGTTCCCATCATGATTCCCACAAACATCATGTACAGGACATCCCGGTTGCGGATATGGCCGATCTCGTGGGCGATCACACCCTGAAGTTCGTCCCGGCTCAGCAATTCAAGGAGGCCGGCGGTTACGGCGATCGATGCCGTTTCAGGCTTTCGCCCCGTGGCAAAGGCATTGGGTGCCGGGTCGTCCACGATGTAAATGTCGGGAACTCTGGGCAAACCGGCCGCCAGGGCCATCTCCTCTGTTACATTATAGAGAACAGGGTGATCCGCCTTCGTGATTTTCCGAGCGCCCGACAGCCCCAGAAAGATGGTATCCCCGGCCGTATAGCTTACCAGGGCGAGGATCATCCAGATGAAAAAGGCCGCAACCAGCCCTCCCACACCCATTCCCGGGTGAAGGACTTCTCCCACGGCGTACCCCGTAAGGAAGAGAAAAGCCGCCATGACGACAACGAGAATGACCGATCGGCGCTGGTTGGCTCGAATAATTTCCCACATATCAGAAAGCGACCTTGGGAGCCTCCCGCTCGGCGGCGTCTTCCACCTCGAAGAATTCCGACCGGGTGAAATTGAACATTCCTGCAACGATATTGCTCGGGAACATTTCCGTCTTGTTGTTGTACTGAAGGACGGAATCATTGTAAAACTGGCGGGCAAAGCTGATCTTGTTTTCCGTGGATGTCAGCTCCTCCTGCAGGGCCAGGAAGTTCTGATTGGCCTTCAGGTCAGGATAGTTTTCCGCTACGGCAAAGAGGCTCCGGAGCGTCTGAGACAGAGCGTTTTCCATCCTGGCCCGGTCCGCCACGCTGTCGGTCACCGAAATGGCCTGCTGGCGGGCTTTGGTCACAGCCTCCAGGGTTTCCCGTTCATGGTGCATGTACCCTTTGACCGTTTCCACCAGATTGGGAATGAGGTCATGGCGTCGCTTGAGCTGAACGTCGATCTGGGACCAGGAATTTTTTACCTGGTTTCGCAGACGCACGAGGGCGTTAAAAATTCCGATCAGCCAGAAGACAATGCCTACGGCAAGAATCAGGATGACAATAAAAGCAGCGAACATAGGTTTCCTCCTTCAGGTTTCCTTAGCTGTGCGAGAACAGAGAATCACAATGGATCCCAATCAACAATCCTACGCTATTTCTCTCTATTTTATTCACTTCCACCCTCTGGATGAAAGACCTCTCCAAGAAAATTCAACACGACTTTATCTTCCGATCCAGAATTGGCCCCGGGAGCATCCAGAATCCTGCCCAACTCCCCTTCCTCGAACCAGAGTCCATGCATCTCCGGGCAACGATCCAGAATAACAGGAGTGGGTCCCTCCATCTGTACCTTGTCCATCTTCCGGGAGCATCGGGGACATCGGCGGTCCCGTTCACGGACATCTGCTCCGGGAAGGGTTTCGATGTCGGGAATGTCAAGCGGGAGATCAAGGGCCCGGGTAAGCAGGCTGAGTTCCTCCCTGTCGAACCAGAATCCCCTGCATCCCATGCAGTAATCCAGTTCGATGGACAGGCGCTCCACAACAATGAGTTCCACATTACAGGTCGGACATTTCATGAAAGATACCCCTTTATTATCCCGGTGTCACTGGATATTATCCAGGAATCGTTTCTGCAAATCATCCAGGGGAAAGAGATAGGCATCCCGGAAGGCTGTATCAGGATCCTTTCCCTGTTTAAGACTCTTGAAATAGTTATCCAGAGGCCAGTACCCCTCGTTCTGAACGAGGTATCGTGTAACGGCAAAAGCAAATTCATAAAGTCGCGCCGCCGTCTGTGGCCCCTGGGAGAGAAAGTTCCTGGAAGCCAGATCCGGCAGCTGACCCCGTTTTCCCAGTTCTGAAAGGGCCTTCAGATCTACCGGTCTCTCTTCCGGCTCCATCAGCTGCGCCAGTCCCTCGTTGAGCCAGAGCGGGCAATGGTTCTCTGTAAGCTGGTAGATCAGTGCGTGGGTATATTCGTGGTAGATAACCTGTTTAATCAGGGGATCATTCTCCCGCATGTTGGCCACGGGGAGGTGAATACTGCCGTCGTAGATCCCTTTCACCCACGGCGGCATACCGGTCACATTCTCGAACTCCTTATCCGTGTATAGATATACACCGAGAGGTTCATCCGGATAAAGTCCAAGCCGGGATCCCACATCAATATGCGCCTGCTCAAACATATAGGAAACGGTCTGGACATTTTGAAAAGGAGCGTTTCCCTTCAGGTGGATGAAAAAGTGGGATGATCCTCCGACCGATCCCTCCTGCGAAAGGGTAACCCCGCTCGATGCCGGGGCTTCCTCCGAATTCTCATCTGAATCCTCCTCCTCAGCAAGGGCCGTGAGGCGATCCCGGGCTTCATCGTCGAACGGATCCACATCCAACAGTTCAGTCCAGTAATTCTTTGCATGAAAGAATTGCTTTTCCTTTTCAGCTCGATGAGCGAGGGTTCGAAGAATCTCTTCAAGATCCTTTGAGAGCTCTTCTGTGGGATTTTTCTGCCAGGCCGCCTTGAGGCGCACATAGGCCAGGAGGGGATCTTCCTGATCCTTCGGGATGGAACGATTCGGACCCTTCACAGACGGGCGGGGCTGGGGTTGAACGAGAGCGGTCTCTTCCGGCACGCCACAGGCCGTCATGAGACCGAGCAGGGCACTCAGAAGAAGAAACGATCTCACGCGTCTATTGTACCCGATTCCGTGGGAATATTGGCCACCAGATTCGGGTTGACTTGTGGTAGGATACGCCAATGAAGAAGCTATTACTTTTACTCGTAATTATCACCTTTGCGATTGCATCGTTCTATTTTCTGAACCGCTCGACTGGAGAATCGACGACTTCCGGGACCGTTCAGCCCGGGTCCGGTTCATCGCCTTCAACATCACCCAACGACTTTGCGCTTGAAAGTCTGGAAGGAAAGACTGTCCGGCTTTCCGATTACGACGGCAAACCGGTCCTGGTCGTTTTCTTCGCAACCTGGTGCCCTCCCTGCCGCATGGAAATTCCTCATTTAAAAAAGATGCATGGAGACGAGCTTGTTGATATTCTTGCCGTGGATATTCGGGAGCCTTCCTCAAAAGTCGAGAGATTCGTAAAGGATCAGGACATCCCCTACACTGTGCTCCTCGACGAAGAGGGACAGGTCAGCAACAGGTTTTCGGTCAGTTCCATTCCCACGACTCTTTTGATCAATCCTGACGGTTCCATCTATAAGCGGATCACCGGGTTTGATCCCTCCATTGAATCGATCGTATCCTCCTGGGTGAACGGCCGAAAAAGCGAGGCGTGATTTCAGACTTTAGGGGTAATTGGGTTCCGTGAGTTTAACGGGTCAAGCGGCCTATCGGTCCTCCTGGCAGACAGTCATTCCATATAAATAATAGACGGCAACCTTCAGACCGCAGGTCCAGTTGGTGCTTAAAAAATTTTCAGTGGAGTGTTTCCGCGTTACTCTCCAACCTGTTTCAGGATAAAGGAATCGGTTTTCGGTAGAGTTATTTTGAGCTTTTCCACGGATACCGGATTGTAGCTCACAACGATCTTTCCATCTTCCTGGGAGGAAAAGGTAAAGGTGGCGCCCATTTCCACCTGCTTTTCCGTCTTCACCAGAACCGGAATGGATTTGGGCATCGTCTGGCTGATCACCAGGCGGAGAAGCATGGGATCGGCAAAGATCTTCTCGTCAGTGAGAATAATGGCCTGGGGATCATACCGCACAAGGCTGTTTGTAATGATCTCCGAGGCCTTGCGGATCGATGGAATCTGAACCGGAACAAGGCTGATATTGTAAGGGGGCGCCGCAATCACATACTGGGCCACATCGGGATTGGTATCCGGTTTTTCCGCGAAGAGAAGAACCGTAGTTGCCTCCGGTAAAATCTGCTTGAGAAGATATACATCCTGTCTTGGAGTCAGCGAGGCCAGTAAGAAAAAGGATAGGATCGACGCCATCATGAGATCAGTTTACACTACAAGCAAGGATCGATGCAAGCATAGAGATGGCGAGTATCCGGGTATTGACTTTCGGAATCTTGTTTCTCATGGTGTAATAGGTTGACTTCATCATGTCTGAAGGAGGAGGAATCATGGACTATTACATGAGCCGCAGGGTCAGCGGTACTTTTTCGGAGATCGTCGATCGAATCCGCCTCGAATTGAAAGCGGAAGGCTTCGGGGTACTCACCGAAATCGATGTCCGATCCACACTGAAAAAAAAGCTGGATGTCGACTATCCCAACTATATAATCCTGGGAGCCTGCAATCCTCCCTTTGCGCATAAAGCCTTGATGGTAGAACCTCCCATCGGTGTTCTGCTGCCCTGTAATGTCGTGGTCCGGGAATTGCCCGATCAGGGCATCGAAGTCCTGGCCATGGATCCCGTAGGCGCAATGGCTGTGGTAGGACGCCCGGAAATGAGTGAAATTGCTCAGGCGGTTCGCTCGAAGATTGAAGCAGCCCTGAACCGGCTGTCTTGAACCTTCCCGAAATTACACAATTACTCCGCCGCTTCTCTTTCCGGGGTTGAAGCTCTTGGGATAATAATCCAGGCCACCAGGTAGGTAATAAGAAGGGGGCAGAAACCGGAGACAAACGCCAGAAAGACAAAGAGAAGTCGAATCAGGGTAGGATCCAGGTCGAAGGTCTCTCCCAGTCCCCCACACACCCCCGCAAAAAATCGGTCGCTTATAGAACGGTGAATCCTTTTCACGCTATGCTCCTTCTTGATGTTCTATCAAGCCTACGCACCCCGGTCGGAATTTATTCGCCGGGCGTTTCCCCGGGGATTACGGCAGGGAGAGCCGAAAGAACCCTGGGAATCAATGTTCCGATGGGTTCTTCCCCCGAAAGGATCAGATCCGCAAAGTCTCGTGTTGGATGTATGTGGCTCCAGTACCATGGCATCACATGGTGGTGGAATTGAAAACGCGTGAATTCTTCCGTGGCCCCGCGCTCACGGTGATCCCGGTTCAACCGCCTTTTTAAGGCCGATTCTTCAGAAAGATCAAGATAGATTTTCAGAGAATACAACGCACGGACCTCTTCCCAGTAAAGGGCATAGAGACCTTCGACCACAACAAAATCTCCCGGGTGGACCGTCTCCTGTCCCACCCGTTTATGTTCTCCATATCGATAGATCGGCCTCCGAACCGCCTTTCCCTCTTTGAGCTTTGCCAGATGATCAACCAGAAGCGGATGATCCAGAGAATCCGGTGAATCAAAGTTGTGCCTCTGAATCGCTCCGGATGGTAGATGTCGTAAATCATGGTAATAGGCGTCCAGGGAAAAGAGGAGCGTCCTCCCGCGGGGAAGGAGTGCGGAACATAGATTTCTGGCCAGGGATGTCTTTCCTGAACATGAAGGACCGGCAATCCCGATAAGGAGGGGGCGGTTCATGGTTGCCTTTCTCTCATAAAATCTATTATCCCAGATTTTTCCGTCTATTTTTTTCACTGAGCGGAGGGTTTCTATGATATGATGGCCTTTCCGGTCCAGGGATGGCATTTCAGCAACCTGTTCCACCGGAACAATCCCCAGATGAGGACGTATCATAGAGACCATGTTGCTCGCCCTACTCTTTGCCTCGACACTGACACTGAACCAGGCCTGGGAGCAAGCTGCCCATACGAACCCCACGATCCTGGAAACCCGGGAATATATGCGGGAAATGGATTATGCCATTGAAGAAGCCCGCGCGCAGATTTTTCCAAAAATCGATACGCAGGCGGTTCACTCCGGAAACTTGAACCCGGGTTTTCTCAACAGCAAGGACTTTGAGAAGATTCTGGAGGAATTTCCTTTTGAATACCAGCCGGAGGCAAACTACCTCTATGATCTCTCCCTAACCCTGAGCCAGGATCTGTACACGGGCGGGTCCATCCGGACCGGCTTGCAGGCCGCGCAGCTGGCCCGGGAGGTGGCTTTGACACGTGCAAGGCGTGCCAGCAACGAAGTGTACAGGGATATAGCCGAGGCTTACACAAATCTTTTCCTGGCCCGGGAGTCCCGGCGCGTTCATGAGACAAACCTGGAACAGCAGAAGGTTTTCCTGGATCAGGTTCGGCTGAGGTACGACGTGGGAGACGCCACCCAGCTGGAGCTTCTCCAGGCCCGGGTTGCCCTCTCTTCCGTTTATCCCGAACTCTATCATGACGACGAACAGATTGCCCTGCATGAGGGGAAGCTCCGGGAACTTCTCGGGGAAGACCCCGAATTCAACCCCGTCCTGGAAGAACTTCCCCATCTGGAGATTCGGCCTGCGATCGAGGACCTGATTCCTTATGCCCTGGAACACCATCCCGATGTCCTGGAGCTGAAGCAGGCAATCGAGGAGACCGAACTGCGCGAATACCTGGCCGCATCCGAAGCAAAACCCCAGGCGTCGGTGCGGGGCGGGTACGGTTACAGCGTGTCCGATCTCTCCAACCTTGGAGACCCCCTGTACAAAGCATGGAATTTCGAGGTGAGGATAAGCCTCTCCCTCTTTGATGGCTTCGATCGAAAATATCGAAAACTCCAGCAGGCTTCACGAAGAGATCAGCTGGCCTATCGCCTCGAAGCCTCTAAGATCCGGATTGACACAACACTGACCTCCCTCATCAAACGGTTGAAAGCATTGGAAGAACAGCTTGATGCCAACCAGACCTTCCACCAGCAGGCACAGGAAGCTCTTCGAACAGCAGAGGAAAATTTCAGCCTGGGAGCGGTAACCCAGCTGGAAGTCCTGGACGCCCAGCGCCAGGAACGACAGGCCCAGCTCTCCGTGCTTCAATCTCGATTCAATGTGTTTATGACCCGCGTTACGCTCCTCTTCGAAGCGGGTGTACCCCTTTACGAGGAATAATATGATCCAGAGAATCTTCTTTTTCATCTCTCTTCTCTTTCTGCTGAGTCTTTCGGCATGCAAGGAACAGGTTTCCGAAGCTGCGGTTCCCGAATCGCGGATCACCCGTGTCGTGACAGCCATGCCTGTCATACAGGACTATGATGAAACCTTTACTGTAGCGGGGGATATCCGGCCTTACCTCGATGTGACGGTTTCAGCTCAACTATCCGAGGTCGTCACCCGCCTCGAGGTAGACCTTGGCACCCGGGTAAAAGAAGGGGACCTTCTTATCCGACTCGACGACAAACTCCTCCAGCAGCAGGTTGACGAAGGGGAAGCCAACCGGATCCAGAAGCTTGCCAACCTGACAAAGACTGAGCAGCTTTATGAAAAAAAGGCTGCCCCTCAGCAGCAATACATAGCCGCAAAGACCAATTACGACATGGCGGAGGCCAGGCTTGAACAGGTGAAGACCCAACTGGAACGAACCCGAATTCTCTCCCCCATTTCCGGAATGGTCGTAGAGAAACATGCGGAACGGGGAGAGCTGGTCGTCCCGGGCCAGCCGCTCCTTCGCATCGTAAATATCGATCGTCTTAAAGTCTATGCCAATTTGTCCGAGACCGATGTTCCCTTCATATCAAGAGGGGACAAAGCCCGGATCAAGATTTTCACGTTTCCAGATCACCCCGTAGAAGGAACCGTCCATTTCGTCTCTGAAGTATTGGATCCGGATACCCGAACCCTTCCCGTGGAGATTCTCTGCACAAATCCGGGAAATCGTTTTGCCGCAGGAATGGTAGCCGACGTCACCTTTGTCAGGCGCCACCTCGAGCAGGTCCCCGTCGTTCCTGCCGATGCCGTCGTGACCCGAAAGGGAGTGGAGGGCATCTGGCTTGTAGAAAATGGCCGGGCGGTATTTCGACAGGTACGCGTGGGTACACCCCGGGACAACTCCATTCCGGTCCTGGAAGGTATAAGCGGTTCCGATCCCATCGTCGTTGTGGGACAACGGCTTCTCGAAGAGGGAGAAAGCGTTCAGGTCTCGCCGGCTCCATGAAGATCACCGATCTGGCGATCAAGAATCGCACAACAACCTTTGTCCTGACCCTCTCCATTATGCTTCTGGGGTGGATCTCCTATGTTTCCCTTCCCCGTGAAGCTTCTCCTGATATCCAGATTCCCTTTGTCCTGGTGCAGACGTTCTATTCCGGTGTCTCACCGGAGGATATCGAATCTCTGATCACGAATAAGATCGAGACGGAATTGCAGGGAATCGATAAAGTGAAGGAGATCCGATCCGCTTCCCAGGAAGGGTTTTCGTCCATCAGCGTGGAATTTGAGCCCAACATCGATCTCGACACCGCTCTGCAGAAAGTCAGAGATGGCGTAAACAGGGCAAAGCCGGAACTTCCCCAGGACGTGGATGATCCCATTGTCCTTGAAATCAACTTCTCCACCTTTCCTATCATGGTCGTCAACATGACGGCCCCCATTTCCATTGATCAGTTAAAAGATATCGGGGAAGACCTGTCCGATCTCATTGAAACGGTTCCCGGCGTGCTCCGTGTCGACCTGGCAGGAGGGTTGACGCGTCAAATCAACATCTTTGTTGATCCGGCCCGTCTGTCCAATTACCGCATCTCTCTGCAGGATATTGTCGATACGATCTCAGACGAACACCTCAATATCCCGGGCGGGGACCTGGATGTCGGGGATACGAACTTTCTTATCCGGGTTCCGGGAGAACTGAAGCTTTCTGATCGATTCCGTGACCTGGTAATTAAGGCTCACGGATCCCGTGTGGTTCGAATCGGAGATGTGGCACGGGTGGAATACAGTTTCGAGAAACGATCTTCCTACAGCCGATTTAATGGAGAGGAGAGTATCTCCCTCATGGTGAGGAAGCGGACAGGTGAAAACATCATCGAGATAGCCGATCGGGTGAAAACCCTCCTCTCGGATCAACAGTCAGCCCTTCCTGAAGGTCTGGACATCACGATCACCTCCGATGAATCGGAGATGGTTCACAATATGGTCCGAGACCTTGAGAACAACATCATCTCCGGATTGATCCTGGTCGTGCTGGTTCTCTTTGTCGTCATGGGATTCAGGAACGCGCTTCTTGTGGGGCTTGCCATTCCCATGTCCATGTTGCTTTCTTTTATGATTATCGAATTTTTCGGCATGACCCTGAATTTCGTCGTGCTCTTTTCGCTGATTTTAGCCCTCGGCATGCTTGTCGACAATGCTATCGTCATCGTCGAGAACATATACCGACACAGGGAGGAGGGGCTCTCCCTCATCGAGGCCGCACGGAAGGGAACTCACGAAGTGGGGATTGCTGTCTTTGTATCGACCCTGACGACTCTGGCCGCATTTTTCCCTATGGTTTTCTGGCCCGGAATTATGGGCGAATTCATGAAGTACCTGCCCTTTACCGTTATCATCACGCTGAGCAGTTCCCTCTTCGTGGCCCTGGTGATCAACCCGACAATCTGCTCAACAACCATGAAGATCACGGCACAGCGAAAAGAACAATCTTCAGCTTTCACAGATTTTTATACGCAAAATCTTTCGTGGGTACTGGACCATCCCCGCGTCACCGTGATGGGTTTTGTGGCCTTTCTCCTTCTGACCCTGGTCCTCTATCCCTTTCTGAGCCATGGAACCGAATTTTTCCCGGACGTGGAGCCGAATTTTTTCCTGGTTGATGTCAATTCCCCTCCTGGAACCAGCCTGGAAGCCACAGATTCCGTCGTTCGCCAGGTTGAATCGGCTGCCCGGGAACTCCCGGACCTTGAATCCCTGACGGCGGCATCCGGTGCCGGAGCCCAGAGCGACTTTTTCACCACGTCAAGCCAGGCCACGGATCAGGGAAGAGTCACCGTGGATCTCCTGGATCGAAAGGACCGGAAACAGAATTCATTCCGAACACTGGAGCTGATGCGCGAGAGGCTGAAGGAGATCCCGGGAGCGGAATTCAAAGTCGAGTCCGAGCAGCACGGGCCTCCTACAGGCCCTCCCATCAATGTAGAGATAAGCGGCGAAGATTACGAACTTCTCGGTTCCTTCGCACAGGAAATCCGGGATATTCTGTCCACAGTCAAGGGTGTGGAGGACATCCGGGATGACTACGATTCCGGGCGTCCTGAAATCCGGGTCCGAGTCCTGCGAGATAAAGCTGCCATGCTGGATCTGAAAACACGCGATATCGCCTCAACAATCCGAACCGCCATCCATGGTACGGACGCAGGAGAATTCAGAGTCGGTACCGATGAGTACGACATTACGGTGATGTGGGATGAATCGTTCCGAAAGGGCGTTCAATATCTGGACGGATTGATCATTCACCATGAGGGCAAGGAAATTCCGCTTTCCAATGTCGCGGTCCTGGAACGGACCACAGGCCTCGTTGGAATCCGTCATAAGAATACAAAACGCGTTGTGACAATCTCTGCGGATGTGGCCGGACGATCTCATTACGCCGGATTGAAGGATGCACAGACGGCCATTGCATCCGGGCTCTCTCTCCCGGCAGGATATGTCATCTCCTACACAGGCGAAAATGAAGAGCAGGAAAAGACTCAGGTCTTCATTTCCAAGGCGTTACTGTACGCGCTGATCCTCATCTCCCTGATCCTCATCACCGAGTTCAACTCCGCAGCCCTTCCTCTCATCATTTTGACGTCCGTCATCATGTCTATGGCAGGGGTTCTCTGGGGGCTGATTCTCACCGGGCACCCCTTTGGCATCCTCATGACGGGAATCGGGATCATCTCCCTCGCAGGGGTTGTTGTGAATAACGCCATCGTTTTATTGGACTACGCGGAACAGCTCCTTTTGCGAGGGTTATCTCTCCGCGAAGCCGTTCTCACGGCTTCCACAAGGCGTCTCAGACCGGTCCTTTTGACCGCAATTACGACAATCCTGGGATTGATCCCTCTGTCCACCGGATTGTCCTTTGATTTTCACACCTTCACTCCCGACATCGGTGGAGAGGGCAGCCAGTGGTGGGGACCGATGGGCATGGCCGTTATCTTTGGTTTACTCTTTGCCACAGCCCTGACCTTAATCATGGTTCCCAGCCTTTACTTCATCATCAAGAAGAGAGCCATCGAAACACGGAAAGAATCAGAGGATCTTTAATAAGCATTCAGTGCTGTCCCAACGTTGTGGTCACATAACAAAATATTCTCATATATAGCTTGCTAATTTCCTCGTCAGAAAATTTTTCGATACAACTTCCAAAATTTTGGAATCATGGAGATCCAGATTCAGTGAGGAAGGATAGCCATGTGATCCAGGAAGACGGGATTCTCCCGACTGATCATTCAACAGGCAAAAGACCCTTATGTCGATGACGATTTTGGCGTTGAGCTGAATCACACAGCAAATGCACTGGATGCAACCTTCATCGATCTGTGCCTTGACGGGTGTCCGTTCAGCAAAGGTTACCCCGTATAAGCTCAAAAAAAATCCGATTCCACGATGACCTGAATGATCAGAAGATTGCCTTCTCTGTAACAACAACTCTGTATCTGCTCAGACCCTGGCGGATTTATATCGATTTTGCTGGAAGGTGGAAATCTTTATCAATTGGATCAAGACCTTCTCAGGTCTATCTGAGAAGGCTGTGAAAACCCGGATCCGGATCCCCATCACCATCTATGTGCTGGTTGCTGTCGTGAAAAAGAGGTTCGATCTTGATGCCGGTCTCTACACAATTCTACAGATTTTCAGTATTCCACTTTTTGAGAAAATGACCAGAAAACATCTGTTTTCTCCTCCAGAATTACAGAAACAGATGGGTGTACTTACTAAACAGCTGAGTCTATTCGATTAACGCTGGGACACTAATGATAAGCATTAACGAACTGATTATATTACACTTACACCAAAGATTTTCATTCGAGAATGAGTCCGGGAATAAATATTTCACCATCTGTGTTTTCACAGGTACAATCTAGCCCTCCATCCCATATGCCCGCCGCAAGGCGGGTGAAGTTTTTCTTGTCCGGCACATGGGCCCGTGAATCAAATCTATCGCGCACATTTTTTTACATTAGAAGGATATATTCCTGCCTGTTGATTTCACATCCTGAACGAGAATGAGTCCGGGAATAAAATTCTCACTGTCTGTGTTTTCACATGTACAATCTAGCCCTCCATCCCATAATGCCCGCCGCAAGGCGGGCAGACTTTTTTAGCTTTCCTTTGCGTCTGCCCGGGGTGACAGGAGTTCAGCCATGATTTTTCGCAACCGCTCCATCTGCGTCTCGATGTCCTCTCCCCGTTCAAGAGTCTCTTCACATCCAAAACGGACGCGCACAGTTCCGGGTCCCATGAAATGATTGTCCTTCGTGATGATGGAGGCCGCTCCCTGAATAGCGACGGGCAGAACCCTTGCCCCCGTGAGTCGGGAAAGGAGGAATGCACCCTTTTTAAAGGGGAGAAGCTCCGTTCCAGGCCCACGGGTTTCCTCCGGAAAGACCAGAATGGAAAGCCCCTGTTCCAGTCTCTCCTTTGCCTTCCGGAAAGTCTCCTTTGCCCGGGAGCGATCCACCCGGTTTACCGGGATAAACCCGGCGGCAGACATGGCCCACCCCAGAAAAGGAACACGGAACAGGCTATGCTTCGCGAGAAAAACAAACCGGTCCGGAAGAACCGCAAAGAGAACGGGAATGTCAAGGAG
Source organism: Thermoanaerobaculia bacterium (assembly GCA_035593605.1). NCBI lineage: Bacteria > Pseudomonadati > Acidobacteriota > Thermoanaerobaculia > Thermoanaerobaculia bacterium. Next base: position 78,907 of record DAOSWS010000004.1, read on the forward strand.
TGAAGCGTGGTTGGCCATGATGATTCTCGGGTCAGGTGAAGGAGGGATGGGGGAGGATTGAATCGTTACACCCCAGGCCCGGAGAAAGCCCCGAGCCCATATCCTGCCCAACCGGTTCATACTCCGTCCCCTGGGCGGGAACCATGCCGTAATAAAACTCAGGCTTCCCATAAGAATCGTGAAGAGAGCTACAAAGCTCCACCGAAATAATTTCATCCGGGATTCTCCGGATCAGATATATTCGGTCGCGGAGCGGAAGGCACCCGGGATATTTCGGTCATATTTCATTCGGCTCTCATGATGAACGAGAACCAGGTAAGCCTTTTCGATATGCTGGAAGATTAATTGAAGCTGTGGCATCAGATCTGCAAACCGCGCATCCTGAGCAAGATCCGGGTGATAAAAACTTCCCAGATTCATGTAGGAAAAATGGATCTCTTTCTGAGTCGCCCTTACCGGACACTCTATGATTTCATAATAATTCATGGTCCCGATAATTTTGGCCTTCTGAATTATTTTATCTCTCATAATTGTGATATCCCGCTCGGTATATTCGATTTCCCTCTTTTTGGGACGAATCCATTTGATGGTGCGTTTTTTCTTCCCTCCCGCGGGCTGAGCGGGCTGACTCTGGGAAAGCCGTGAAAAGAATTCGTCTTCGTCAGGAACGGGATGATCCGCAAGATGGATCAGGCCCGAGGCAACGGCCGCAGCCGCGATCCGGTAATTGACTCCCATGTCTCCCGGCAGGCTCGTGATGACGGCACCGATGGGGCCTGGTTTCGCAAGGGCGGACAGGACTGCTGCCTCCTGCTGGGGAATGTGGAGGACCCGAATCCGAACCTGAAAGTCGGGTGCCGGGGCCGCCTGGGAGGAACCATCCCCCAGAAGCTTCCGGATCAGCGTGTCGGATACATTTTTTCGGAAGGTACAATAAAGCAGATCGGTGGTTGAAAGAAGAATCTCCGTTGCCTTCGTGAGTGCGGCCTGACCCGGGTTGTAACGGAAAATTCCTTCCATCCAGTTAAAACAGTTGTCGATAATCGCCTGAACCAGATGCCACAGGGCCGCGTTTAAGGCTTCTTCGGTGATCGCTTCATGCTGCCGGAAGAATTGCCCCAGAGGCACAGAGGAGGGTTTGGATTCCAGCCCCTGTTGCAACTGTTCCTGTGTAATACATCCATCCTTGACCAGCAGATATCCAATTCTTTGCTCCATGTGGTTGGAACGTGCGGAACGAATTTCCCCCCCCGCAAGTACAAGGCGCCGCTGGTCTTTTTCATGTTGAAGATCCAGGGTGCCAGTAGCCTTGTTTCGGAAGAGTACCGAAAGAATTTCCGCAACCCCCACCTCTCCAAGCTTTCCGAAATAGGGTCCTTGGGCCATGCTACTACTATATCATGGCTCCTGTGGTATCCTGCCTGGCGTGGAACCTTTTGTCCCCAGACTCCGTTATGAAGCATGGAGGTGAACATGAAGCGAATGACCATTATCCTTTCCTTCCTTCTCACAGCGGCTCTAATGCAGGCCCAGTCAGAAACCTTTAACCGCGAAATCGAAGCAAGAGGGTTAAACACAATCCAGGTGGACAATGTCAATGGAGACATTGTGATCGGTGTTTGGGACCGCGACCTGATCCGTGTGAATGCCGTAATCTCCGGTACAGAATCCGATAGAAAAGCAATCGAGATCAAGGTGGAAACGAAGGGAGACACACTCAGGATCGAAACCGACCATTCCAAACGTTACCTGCTGGGATTCATTCCCTGGAGAACCGGGGGCAAGGTCGATTACGACATCAAGGCCCCGGCCAGGATCAATGCAGTCATAGACTCGGTTAACGGAAACATTGAAGTGACCGGTCTGCAGGGAGAACTCTCCATGGATACGGTCAACGGAGGGGTGACGGGCAGGGATTTGGGAGGCCCGGTTACTGCCGATTCGGTCAATGGATCTATGGATCTCTTCCTGACATCTCCCCGACCCGAATGCAAGATTGAAACCGTAAACGGTTCAGTCATGTTACGGATTCCGGAAGACGCCAGCTGTGAATACAGCCTGGAAACGATAAACGGACGGATCGACTTTGCGAAAAAGGATATCAAGGTCAAAGGGTCGGGTCCAAAAGAGTTGACGGGAACCCTTGGCAGCGGGGATGGATCGATTTCGGTGGAGGTTATCAACGGAAGCGTTACCGTGGATTTCTGATTCAGCTATTTCCTTCATCATTGATAAGGACCACACCGGCGGGGGCCTCAGCAGCCCCCGCGTATCCTTTGTAAACAATCCGCCGCTTCATGTGTGATACAGGGTGATGAACGATACCCGGCTCCGACAGTTTTTTCTGGACCACTACCTTCCGGCATGCAGGTACGCTGCAGGCCTGGTCGGACCCGACGACGCCGAAGATGTCGTACAGGATGCCCTCGTACGGATTTACAACCGTCCCGCAATTCTGGAAGATCCCCGCCCGCTCAAAGCCTACTTCTTTAAGACACTGACTACGGTCTGCTATAACCGTCTTCGGCGCCGGCGGTTTACAGCCCGTCTCAATCGGTTGATCCGTCTGAAAACGGAAGAAAAGGAGCATCCGACCGGGGGTGTAGAGGAAGTCTGGTCCATGTTGTCTCCAGGCGAACGATCGGTCTCCATCTTTGAGACGATGATGCATTTTTCGGCGGAAGAAACATCAAAAATTCTGGGCATTGCACCGACGACGATTCGCGTCATGCTTCACCGGGTTCGATCCAAAATCAGAGAGTGGGAGGCAAAAACATGACTCTTCCCTTTGAAGAATTCACACCACGGCGGCACGCAGCAGATGTCTTTGAAGCTGCAGTGCACCGTTCCAGAACCCGCCGCCGGACCACCCGTACAGCGGCGGGTATCCTGGGCCTCCTCGTTTTTATCGGATGCCTCTTCATGCTGCTGAATTCCCGCATCCCCGCAGAACCCGTTGAATTTGAAGTGCGGAAGGTCTGGTCCGGAAAGAAAGATGCCGCCTTTACGCTCATCCCGCAGAATGACGGAGCCATGGTTATTTTCATCCATTCCACGTTGGAGGAGAACTCATGAAATTCATTTCAACTTTTTTGCTCAGCCTGAGCCTGTGTGCCTTACTGACCGCGACGGATGTTGTCGGTGATTTTCAGATCTACGTCGGCAGCTATGATGCCCGGGAAGGAGCCCGTGTGGTCGCCATGTTTGGAGAAACACCGACCATGGTATCCCATGGCCCCCGGGTTGCCGAGGAGATCCAGCGCACCTTCAATCTACAGGAGATTGAATTGCTTTCCGCTCCGCGTATTGTCACCAAAGTTGGTGAAACGGGAACGATTCGATCCACCTATTCCGAAGGTGTGGTGCAGACCTGGAAAATGTCTTTTCTGGTTAAAACGCTGGAAGGGGACATGGCCACGGTGAGCCTGAATTATGCGGTTGATCATGGCGAATCCAAAGGAGCCGAGTTCGTGACCCGACTGGGAAAACCGATTTCTCTGGCTTCAAGATTGGATGGTCACGTTATCTTTATCACAGCAACGATTGACCTCAACAGCAAGCAGGACTCTGAAAACCTTCCGAGAATTTTAAAAAAGGTGGCCCCTGCCTATCCGGAGTCCATGAGAAAAGAGGGGCTGACCGATCTGGTCGTCCTGCGGGTTCTGGTGACCCGGGAGGGGAAAACCGGATCGGTGGAGGTTCTGAAAGCAGAGCACGAAGCCTCAGCGCAGGCGGCCAGGGATGCGGTTCGACAATGGGAGTGGGAACCCGCAACCGAAAACGGGAAAGCGATCGACAAGGACTTTACCGTTACCCTGGCTTTCAAGCTCCAGTAAATCGATCCCGATACGCTGACTCGGTCCATGTCCACTTCGCGGAGACGCAACTGATCTCCGCGGTTTTTTTATCTGGCTGGAAATGCTGAAAACTGATACAATATATGGGATGGATATGGATGTTCTGGTGGTGGGTGTCCCCCTTCAGGCCTATGAACGCATTCGACCCAGCCTCGAATCCTACGCGGTCCAGCGGACCCTTCGGGCAGAGGAAGCGCTCAACTGGTGCGCCAGCCAGGCATTTCGCGCCGTAGTTGTGAGCTATCCACTCTACACCATGCCGGTGGAGACCTTTCTGGAAGCCATCCGTGCCAGCGGCTCCAGGGCAAGGAATGCCGCCGTGGTCATTGTGGCCTTTCCCGGCAAGCTGGAAGAGGCCGAAGAATTGAAAAAGCTCGGGATCAAGGCGATTGTTCCGATGGACGGAGATCCGGTGGTTCTCCACGAAGCCCTGGAATCATTTACCCGGATCGCCAACCGTGTGGCAAGCCGGATTATGGTCCGCCTCCTCATCACTCAGAATCAGAGAGTCATGCCCTTCTTCTGCAAGAGTGAAAACATATCATCCACGGGTCTTTACGTCTCTTCGGAAAGCCTGCTTCCCCTTGGAACCCGGGTGGAGTTCCAGTTCATGCTCCCATGGGATAAGGAACCAATCCGGGGAGTATGCGAAGTTGCTCGTCATGCCGTGGATGGCGTGGGGCGTCCCCGGGGAATGGGATTCAGGTTCATCGAATTCGAAAACGACGCAGAAGAGCGTCTCCAGGCCTTCCTGGGACAGAAACAATAACCATAAGTACTTTCTGATCAGGCAAGGGATTCGTAAACCTTCCCAACCAGCTTTGGGGAAGGCGTCAAGGTTTTGTCTCCTTCCTCCCTCCACTGTGCCGGGCAGGCCTGCTCCGGATGCCTGGACAGATGGAGGCTGGCCTTGAACTTTCTCATCAATTCATCCATATTTCTCCCAAGGTTATAGAAATTAATTTCCGCATTAATCAGGATTCCGTCAGGAGAAATTATAAAGGTCCCCCGGAGGGCCAGACCCGACGATTCGTCGTAAACACCAAAGAGACGGCTGACATTGCCTGTCGGATCTGCAGCCATTGCATAATGAACATCCTGCAGCATTCTTTCATGTGTACGCCATGCGAGGTGAGTGAATTCGGTATCGGTCGATACCGACAGGACATCAGCCCCCAGACGGTCAAATTCCTCATGTTTGGCGGCGAGAGCGGCAAATTCCGTTGCGCAGACAAAGGTAAAATCGGCGGGATAGAACATCAGGATCGTCCATCTGCCTTTCTCCAGCTGGGAGGATAGACTGAACTTCCCAAAATCGCCTTCCGTCGGAACATAGGTGTTCATAGAAAATTCAGGAACTCTTTGGCCAACTCGTACCGATGTATTCATCTCGTTCATGGATTTTCCTCCTGAGCTTATGATGGTTCCTATCAATTTGGATGAATCACAACAAAATGGTAAACCGGCCTATTCCAGGAATGCAGTGATCAGGTAAAAAAATGCCCCCTTCCGGCGAAGGGGGCAGAGGTAAATTCTGTGTTGGATCAGGATTGCTCAATTGTGAAGGGAGGAGCTTCGGGTATCCCCTCTCGGCGTCCGGTGGTCCTGGGTTCCGTAATCACCTTTGTGCAGGCGGCAGGTTTTTTGAGAAGCCCCAGGAAGTCAAAGACCAGCTGTCGCTTCATCAACTGGATGGCCTTGGCGGGATCGACTCCTTTGGGGCACACGCGGGAACATTCACTTCCAAAGTGGCATCGATAGGCACCATGAGGCGTATCCACAGCGCCGTTTCGAGGTTTTTTCCCGTCGTCCCGTGAGTCACTGTTGTACCGGAAAGCCTGCGTAAGAGGCATCGGTCCGAGGTAATCCTGATCGGTGGCAAGCGTGGGGCAGGCCGACATGCAGGCACCGCAGCGGATGCAGTAGGAGAACTGCAGATAGGATTCCAGCTCTTCCGGTGACTGTTCGTACTCTCCCGTCGGCTTCACCATTTCCCCTTCATCGGTGCGCTGGATGAACGGCTGTACGGACTGATGCTTGGAAAACATCCCTGCAAGGTCAGGAACCAGATCGCGGATGATGGAAAAGTTGGGCAGAGGAGCCACGACAATCATCGTTTCAGAGATATCGGTAATCTGCGTGTTGCAGGCCAGCATCGCCTTCCCGTTCACCAGCATCGCGCACGACCCGCACACACCCATCCGGCAGGAGTAACGCCAGGCAAGAGAATTGTCGATTTCCCGCTTGATATAGTGAAGCCCGTCCAGTACCGTCATCCCCTTGTGAATGGGAACGGTGAATTCCTGGTAATAGGGACGCTCATCCTTTTCAGGATTGTACCTGCGCACCCGGAAGGTAATATTTCGTTCCGTCATACCATCCTCCTCACATTGCCCCGGCCGCCATGGAGCGGGCGGCGATGGCGGCATAGGTTCCGATCACGAAGAGTGCGAATCCCAGGAGCAGGAGCACCCGGGAAGCAAACTTCTTCAGCCCTTCTCCGATGGTGAGTTCATGGATGATGGTGCGGACACCGTAGAGACCATGGAAAAGCGCCGCACCAAGCAGAACGATATAGGTGATCATAAAAAAGACCATCCTGGCCCGGTACACCACATTCCCCCAATCAATGGCGGCGCCTTCGGAAGGATTGAAAATTCGAAGCACGGCATCCATATGCATGATGATCATGTGAAGTCCAAGGAAAACCAGAATCACGATGCCTGCCAGGATATGCCATGTCCAGAGCTTGGTTTCTCTCATGACAGCCTCCTCACTTCACCAGGAAAAAGTCGTAGGAACCCGCGACGATCCACACGATGGCCAGGATCATGAGGATGATCGTCACCGGTCTCTGTTTTCCGATACAGGTCGGATAGGGGTAGATCGGTTCAATGGGTTTCCCAACCATGAATCCGAGTTCGATTAAAACAAGTCGAATCCCGTTCATGGCGTGGAAGCAGAAAGCAAGAAAGACGAGCCACTCACCGATATGAAACACGGGGTTGGAAACCGACGCCATTGCTCCCTCCCATGACGCCTTTCCATATACCCTCATGGTCGTGACGATGATGTGGGCCAGGAAATAGAGCACGATGCCGATTCCGGTGATCCGGTGTAAGGTATAGAGATATCGCTCAATCCCCCACCGGGCACCCACAGCCCAGCCCTTGATTCCGAGGCGATTGTCATAGACGCGTTGAGCCATGGTGATCTCCTCTCTCAGTATTTCCGCTCAACCGGTTTCCACTTGGTGAGGGTAACCGGTTTGTAGTCAACGACCGGACCGTCGGGGCCTTTCCGGACGAGAGTGTGTTTCAGAAATTTATCGTCATTCCTCTTTGTAAAATCTCTACGGGCATGGCCCCCACGGGACTCTTCCCGCGCCAGGGCTGCCACGAACATAATCTCGGCCTGGTCGAGCAGGTTTTCGGTTTCCAGATAATTCATGAGGTTGGAGTTGTACACTCTCCCCTTATCCTGGATTCCCACATTCTTGAATCGCTTCTGGAGTTCCCTCAACTTGTCGAGACCGGCGGACATCTCCTCACCGTCCCGGTAAACTCCCATGTGAAGATCCATCAGGGTTCGAAGTTCCGCACGAATGCGATAGGGATTTTCCGAACCATTAAGATTGACGATATCGGTAAAGAGCCTCTTTTCTTCTGCCTCTGCGCGGTCGGTCGGTGCCGGGGGAAGAGCCGGCGCGGTAGACAGGAACTTTACGATTTCCTCCCCGCAGATCCCGCCCCACACCAGACATTCCGCCGTGGAGTTTGTACCCAGCCGGTTGGCACCGTGGAGTGAAACGCAGGCAACCTCTCCCGCTGCCCAGATGCCCTTCGCCTTTGCCGCTCCCGTAATATCGACCTCGATTCCACCCATGGAGTAGTGGGCGACCGGTCGAACCGGGATGGACTCCTTGATCGGATCAAGGTTGAGAAATTTCATGCAGACTTCCCGGATAAGAGGAAGGCGCCGGTTGATGCGGTCCGCACCAAGATGTGTCAGATCCAGATGAACGAAATCGAGACTGTTGGGTCCCTTGAATCCCCGTCCTTCCAGGATCTCTGTAATCATCGATCTTGAAATGATGTCGCGGGGAGCCAGTTCCATGAACTTTGCCGCATACTTTTCCATGAACCGATTTCCCTCGCTGTTTCGAAGATGACCGCCCTCTCCCCTGCATCCCTCGGTCATGAGAATCCCGGAAGGAACCAGACCGGTGGGATGGAACTGGATGAACTCCGGATCCTCAATATTGAGACCGGCCCGATAGGCAAAGGCCTGTCCGTCGCCTGTCACCGTCTGGGAATAGGTCGTAAATCCATACAGATTCCCCACACCGCCGGAAGCGATGAGAAGGGCCTTCCCCCGCATCAGGTAGAACTCTCCGGTAATCAGGTTATAGGCCGTGATCCCTCTGAACTCTCCCTCTTCGATCAGGATCGATGTCACAAAAACTTCATCGAAGCGGTCATAGGTCTTATAGCGGAGCAGTTCATCATAGAGGGTCTGCATTTCAAAGAACCCTGTCTTGTCTGCTGCCATCGTAGCCCGGGGATAGCTGTGTCCCCCGAAGGGGCGTTGAACAATCCTTCCATCTTCAGCTCGTGACCAGGGCAGACCCCAGTGGTCCAGAAGACGGATCTCATATGGGCATCGGGAACAAAAAACATCCACAACATCCTGATCTGCCAGGAAGTCCGAACCTTTATTGGTATCCCAGGCATGGAGATCTAACGAATCCCCTTCTTCAGGACGCAGGACGGCAGCCGTCCCCCCCTCGGCACAGCATGAATGGGCCCGCATGAGCTGAACTTTGGATACCATCGCAATCGAGGCATCCTTACCCAGACTGCGGGCAATCTCCACACCGGCCCGCAACCCTGCGAGACCCGTGCCAAAGATAATGACATCGTAGGTGAGCTCTTTCACCGGAGCGTTCTCCTTTCCCGTACATTGTGGCGTAGCATTGCGCACTAGTATACACCCCGGGCTCCATGTGAACAAGGTCACGACGTACATGGGAAACCCACGCGGGGCCGGCATTTATTTGCAATTGAGACTATGTATAGAAATGAACTTCTCTACAATGAATGAATAGATTTTTCTCTGAACAGGCCCCTGCAGATCGGAGCCCCTGAAACGTCAACCCGTGATGAAATCCATCAATGAATCGCGGTCAGGAATTGATCCAGCCGCGAATTAAACTCCTCCGGTTTTTCCATCATGACCCAGTGGCTCACACCCTCCATTGGATAGACTTCGATTCCCTCTCGAAGATTCTGCAGGCTGTAGGTCTCCTGGTTCTCAGGCGTGACAAAGGCCAGCATGGGCCCGGAATATTGATTGAGATCACTGGAAAGATCATAGGCAAGGAGGCTCTGCCAGATCTCCAGATAGGCTTCGGGTTCGAGGCTTTCGATCGTGGCCGAAACTTCCTCCCTCACGCGCGGTGAGGCGTTGGAAAGAAGCCCATCGTAAAACTTCTTCACGTTCTCCATGACATCTCCCTGATTCATCTTATCCATGAAGGCGTTGATCTGCTCGGGAGGCAACTGGCTCAGATCCCCGACGGAGTCCACAAAGACCAGACCGGCAACGCGTCCCGGGTGCAAAGCAGCATACCGGATCACGACAGCACCTCCCAGGCTGTGACCGGCCAGGACGACACGCCGGATTCCCAGGTGGTCCAGGACAGCATGAATATCGGAAGCGAAGGCATCCACCGTGTATTTGCCATCCATGGGAGGCGTACTCTGGCCGTGGTCTCTCAGGTCCATGGCCAGCGCCCGCCTGGACTTTCTCACATGGGCAAGCTGATCCTCCCATACCGTCATCTCCCCGGCGAGACCGTGAACAAAGAGGATGGGAACGCCTCCGGTTCCACCATCTTCCACGGTCAGATATCCAGAAGGCCCGTGGATCTGCATGAGGGTGATCATGGTTTCCGGCTCAGGGGAGGGTTGGGTCTGACGGGTGCAGGCCACCGAAACGAAAACGAGGCCTGTCAGCAGTAGAATTTGTATTGGGACGCATAACCGGGAAATAGAGGGTCGCTGACAAACCATAGAAAAGCCTCCTTTAAAAAATACTTTGTCCATTATAATCCATTGAACAAGGGGGTGGACGCAACGGCCGGTTGACAGCAAAATCTGGGATAATACAAGCCATGAATAAGAAGAAAGCTGCCGCCATCCTGGAAGAGATGGCCGATCTCATGGAAGTCACGGGTTCCAACCCCTTTCGAATTCGAGCCTTTCGCAACGCAGGACGGATCGTCCCTACCCTGGAAGGAGATATTACCGCAGATCGGCTGGCCGGGGTTAAGGGGATCGGCAAAGGTCTTTCTGAGATCATTCTGTCCCTGCTTCAATCGGACAGCCACCCGCTCCTTGAAGACCTGTACGAGAAGGTATCCCCTGGAGTGAGGGAATTGTTACAGATACCCGGCCTCGGACCGAAAAAAGTCCGGACCCTCGTGGAACACCTCGGGATCGACAATCCCGGGGAACTCCTCTATGTCATTTACCAGAACCGCCTGCTCGACCTGCCCGGCTTCGGAGAAAAGACCCAGCGAGCCCTCGGCCTTCAACTGGAATCGAAAGAGGCACGCCGTCATGAAATTCATCTTGACCGGGCTCTCGATCTGGCCCGCACATGGCAGACATCCCTCCCCTCCCTGATCCCCAGCGGCCTCCTGCGGCGCTTCGATCGTACGATAGGTCTTCTGACCTTTGTCCTTTCCGACCGGGAAAAAGGGAACATCGGAGACATTCTCCCGGATGGATCCTGGGAACAGAAGGGTCGTACCCTCCATAGCTGGCACCACCACACTCCGGTGGAGATCCACCTGGCGGAAGAGAAAACGGAAATTCTCCGTTTATGGGAGACCACCGGATCCCCATCCCATGTCGAAGCGGTCAAGCGCCGGATTGTTGAATCCGGAGCAGATCTTCCCTCACATCCGGAAAGTGAGGAAGCGATCTATTCTCTGGCTGAACTCCCCTGGATTCCGCCGGAACTCAGGGAATCAGGAAACGATCTCACCTTCACCGCTTCATTCGATCTTTCCACTCTTTTGAAACCGGAAGATATCCGGGGATGCCTTCACAATCACACGGTCTGGAGTGACGGCATTCACACACTGGAAGAGATGGCCAGTGCCGCACGTGACCTTGGCTGGTCTTTCCTGGGATTTGCCGACCACTCTCAAAGTGCCTACTATGCGAGGGGCCTGGAGACCCGCCGTCTCCTTGAACAGACCCGTGAAATCCATGCACTCCGTCAGTCGATTCCGGACCTCTCTCTCTTCACCGGCGTGGAGTGCGACATCCTCCCGGATGGGTCCCTGGACTATCCCGATGAAGTATTGGAGAGTCTCGATTTCGTCGTCGCAAGCGTTCACACCCGGTTTTCCTTGACAAGAGAGGAGCAGACGGAAAGGATCCTTCGAGCCATCGCCAATCCCCATGTCGACATTCTCGGCCACCCGACGGGAAGGCTTCTCCTGGCCCGGGAGCCCTACGATGCCGACATGGATCGGATCCTGGAAGCCGCCGCCCGGCATCGGATCATGATCGAAATCAATGCAAACCCGCACCGACTTGACCTGGACTGGACCCGGGTCAAGACCGCCCTTGACCTGGACATTCCGCTGATGATTAATCCCGACGCCCACATGACGGATGGGCTGACGGACGTTCTTTACGGTGTCATGGTGGGGAGAAAGGGATTTCTCACCCGGGAGGCCTGTGCCAACACATGGTCTCCCGAGCGATTACGATCCTGGCTGGGAGGTGACCGTGGCTGATCGAAAGCGGGCGGCTTCCATCTTTGATGCTTTGAAATCCGCGTATGGGACGCCAGGGACCGTGCTTCTTTACTCCAATCCCCTGGAACTGGCCCTGGCCACCATCCTCTCCGCCCAGTGCACCGATGAACGGGTGAATCTCGTCACCCGTTCCCTCTTTACAAAATACAGGTCACCCGAAGACTATCTGCGGGTCCCCGCGGAAGAACTGGAAGCCGACATCCATTCGACCGGGTTTTTCCGGAACAAGACCCGATCGATCCGCGGGCTCTGCAGAAAAATCCTGGACAACCACGGCGGAGCTGTTCCTGACACGATGGAGGAACTGGTTCAGCTTCCGGGTATTGGCCGGAAAACGGCCAACATTATCCTGTCCAACGCGTTCGGCAAAGTGGAGGGGATCGCCGTGGACACTCACGTCGGAAGGCTGGCTTCCCGCCTGGGCTTTTCCTCCCACAGCGACCCCATTAAAATTGAGAAGGATCTCATGAGCCTATTCCCCCGGAATCGCTGGATGGAGGTAACCTACCTCCTTATCGAACACGGCAGGGCCGTCTGCAAAGCAAGAAAACCCCGATGTGCGGAATGTTTCCTTTCCGCCCTCTGCCCCTCCGCCCATTCGATTTCCTGAGAGACGGACGGCTTACCGTGCAGGATCTTTCTCTGCAATCAGCATGAGCAGAGGAAAGGCGTTCGGACCCGGGGTCGTATCTTTTCCCCTCAATTTTGACTCCAGGGCAAGAAGCTCGGGATTCGAATCGACAGACAAATGCGTCACTTGAACATAGCGGGTCCGGAAGCCGGCGGACTCCAATAAATTTGGAATCGATTCCGCCAGGTTCATCCGGGCACCACCGGGTGGATAAGGGGTTGAGGAAGGACTGTAATCCGGCTCGATCAACGCAATGGATCCCCCTGACTTCAGAACCCGGTACACTTCCCGGATCGCTGATTCCAGTTCCCGTATCCAGATCAGAACGAAATGGAAAAAAGCAAGATCGAGGCTCCGGTCTTTCAGCGGCAGGCTGCATGCATCCCCTACCAGAGAACGTAATGGATCTCCCGTCAGCAGCAGACATGGTTCCCGGTCAAGACCGATGGCACCCGGGACGCGTTCCCGGATTTCCTTCAGGATCGCGCCGGTACCGGAACCGATTTCCAGAACATGTTGCTTTCTGGGAAGATGAAGGTACCGATAGAGATGGAGGCGGGCCGGACGCGTCTCCTTCGCCTGAAGAGTCAGGTATTGCTGGATCTCTTCAGAGGTAAATCCCGGAAAGGCCTGGATGGATCAGCTCCCCGTCGGTGACGCCATGCAGGTGTAATCCCCATGGTCCGTTTCCAGGGGACATCCGCCTCCGCACAGATCGACCCACTCACAGTCCGTGCAGGCTTCCATCATGTACCTTCTCTCGCGCAGAGAGATACAGACAGGATGGTTCCAGATCGATGTCCAGGAATCGTTCAGAATATTGCCGACGGACGTATAGGTCGACTGGCAGGGCAGTACGGTGCCGTCCGGTTCGATGGCCATGGAGATCCGGGCAGCGGAACACTGTTTCAGACCGAGCTGGAGATCGACGGGATTTAATTCACAATAACGGGTCGGCGTGTACCAGATAAAGCGAAGGCCCAGACGCTCCGCTTCCTCACGAATGTCTGTAAGAACGCGTGTGAGTTCTTCCATAGAGAGTGCAAGTTCCTTCTGCTCTTCCTTACCCGTGTGGATCATTCCGTTGACGGCAAAGGAGGGCAGTCCCAGGTCCGCGATGAGTCGAACCGTCTGAACGGCATTCCCTGCGTTGGTCCTCGTAAGGGTCGTGTTGGTCAGGACGTAGAGGCCGGCATCGATACAGTTACGAATGCCCTGCAGAGTCTGGGCGTGGGCGCCATGCGCCCCCACCATCCGGTCATGGATCTCCGGGTCGGCCGATTCCAGGGTGATCTGCACGTAGTCCAGGCCGGCATCGCCCAGAGCCTGCAGATAATCTCGATCGGCCAATCGGCGTCCATGGGTCAACAGCCCGGTTACGAGTCCGATTTCCTCCGCACGTGCAATCAAATCGGGAAGATCATCCCTCAGCGTAGGCTCCCCCCCGGTAAAAGCCACGTGGGGAATCCCTGCGTTCCAGAGGCGCTGAAGCACGTTGTACCACTCCTCTTTCTCCAATTCTTTTTCCGCTCTTCCCTTCAGGTTGTAACAGTGGTGGCAGTCGTTGGAACAGCGGTAGGTCAGAGCCAGGTCCATCCGAAGAGGAGCGCTGCCCTCATAGGAAAAGGCCGCCACGGGTTCCGTGTCGAGGTAGGTTATAGGGCAGATCCCGTCGGTACGAACCAGAACGGACACCGTGTCCAGAACCCGCGCGATATCTGTTTCAAGGACCCGTTTACTCGCCCGGTAACGTGACTTCATGGTCCTCAGAATTTCGGACCGGTCCAGCCCGTCCATGGAGAGTTTGACGATCTCCGTAGCTGTTGGATTCAGATGGAGAATCTTGGCGGCATTAATGGAGAGGACACCTCTGCCCCCTTCCTCCACGCGGAGGTGAAGACGAGCAGTCATCTCGGGCTCTTCGATTCTCTGATGGTAGAGACCCTTAGAAAGCGGTTGCTTTTTCCTGAAGATCATCGTCCACCTCCGGCACAGGCACAGGCACACCCCGCACAGGCGCAGGCACACGCACATCCGCCGCCCCCCCCTGACCTGCCTCCCGAACTGACGGGAACCGGGTTGGTTTTGGATGTGACATTCTGGGCCAGGGAAGATACGTTTCCGACAATGGAGTTTGCGTAACTTTCCACCCCGGACACGATATTGTGGGCAAAGTCCAGCCCGCTGATCCTTCCCGGAGCCGGCACACCGGCCGTGGAGGGATGGCTTCCTCCCATGTAATGGTGCCACCAAATGGGCCTGGGTATGGTCTGATTGGAAAGGACTTCGGGTATTTTCTTCTCCGCGTCTTCATCCAGAAGAAGCCACTCAAAGGACTGTTCGTAGTTGTCGGTTCCCACCTCTCTCCACGCCTTTCTCATAATCGTTTCATAGTAGCTGAGGGTCTTCTTCCGGTTGAATCCCTTCATCTTGTTTTCCACGTTTTTTATCAGCTTGATCAGAATTTTCTCGGCTTCCTTGGGATCGATCTTCCTGTCATCCTGAATGGAGGCGATAAACTCCTCTTCGTACGTAAGAAGTGAACCTTCCCCTTCGATTGGCTCGACCTGAAGCGGCGTCTTTCGCTCTACCGAGGCCCTGCCCTTTCGAACCAGTCCGAAGAGAACGAGAGCCAACACCTTGTTCACCTTCAATTCCTTCAGAACGGCGACTTCCGGAACGGTCAACCCCCGACGAACCTCCACCCCTTCCACTCCTACCGTGGCAGGGAGATATTTCATCTTTCGCCTGTTGCTGGAAATAATACCCAGTGCGGCGAGAGCGATAATTCCCCCAAAACAGAGAAAGGGCACCAGGGCTCCAATGACCATTCCAATGAAGGATAAGAGCTTTCCCATGAACCGGGAAAACTTGGAGGGGGGCTCGACTACGGATTGAACCGCCGAGGCGGGGAAAGAAACGCCGAATTCATAACGGCCAGAGGGTGATCCATTATCTACGATATACCCGAAGACAACGCCGTTCTCGGTGAGTTCCTTGACCTGAGGTTCCTGTTTGTGCCATCTCGGCTGATCCGGACTCACCGTGGGTGGAAGGTGGAAGTAAACCTCATACCGCGTCGTTCCCCGGGTATACTGGGAGCCGAACCAGGTGGGCGCAAACCGCAGGGAAGCGTACTCCGGGTCGTCATCATCCCGGTAGATCATCCTCGGGTTGTTGATCCTGACGTGAATCGTACCCTGATTTCCCGGAGCAATCGACTTTTCCAGGAGGTGGACTTCAATCCCGATGGACACATATTCTGATGGGCGAATATCGAACAGAGGCTGCCCGTCCAGATCAGCTGCCGCCGTTTCGATCCGATACCCGGCTTTGGGTAAGCCGATATCCACAACATCGATGGGCTGCCCGATATTCTGGAAGGTGATCCAGTATTCAATGTCAATGGATCCGTCATCCTGCACATACACATGGGAAATGGAGGTCGGGACTTCGAAGAAGTAATCCGCGTGGAGAATCCCCGCCCCTGCCAGAAGGAGGAGAATAAGGCGTTTCATGGGAGGAGTATATCATGGGCTATCCGCATACAGGCCTTAACATTTCCTTAATGTTTTCAGGGCACTATTGTAGAATGGTTGACGTGAAAGACATCTCGATCCTGGTTGTCGAGGATGAAGATGACATCCGGGAGCTCCTGGCCTACAACCTCCACCGGGAGGGATTTCAGGTCGAAACCGCCTCGACGGGTGAAGAAGCCTTGAAAAGGGTCGCGGATGACCCCCTCCCCCACCTGGTACTCCTGGACCTGATGCTTCCCGGGATTGGAGGACTGGATGTCTGTCGACTCCTTCGACGACAGACGGCGACCGCGAAACTGCCCATCATCATGCTGACGGCACGGAGCGGAGATCGAGATATCGTGACCGGCCTGGACATCGGGGCGGACGATTACATCACCAAACCCTATAACTTTTCCATCCTCCTCTCCCGGATCAAGGCTGTGCTTCGACGACGGAACATTGAAGTTCCAGAGGCCAAAGTGCTGGAATTTGAAGGTCTGCTACTGGACCCCGAACGCCACGAAGTTCGTGTTGAAGGAATCCCCATATCCCTCACCTTTTCAGAATTTTCCATCCTGTCCCTCCTTGCCGGCCGGCCCGGCAAGGTCTTCACCCGGTACCAGATTGTGGACGCTGTCCGGGGTGACGACGCCTTCATTGGAGATCGTACCGTGGATGTCCATATCGCAAGCCTGCGCAAAAAGCTTGGATCCATGGGTGAATGGATTCAGACCGTCCGGGGCGTAGGGTACCGATTCCAGGAAACCTCATGATTCGAAATACACTCTTTTCCAGGCTCTTTATCACTCTCTTCCTCTTCGCCCTTTTACCGCTCCTCGCTGTCACGGTCCTGGTTCTGGACACGATGGGAGATCTCTATCTGCAGCGGGAAGCCGAGGAGCTCCGGGCTCAGACGATCCTCCTTGAACCGTCCATCCTTCAAGCTTACATTCAGGGCGATTATCAAAAGATCGATGCCATGTGCAAGGGTGTGGTTCACGGCCTTCCCGTCCGGTTCACCGTCATTCTGGCCGAAGGAACCGTTATCGGTGACAGCGACTCCACACCCGGAGCCATGGATAACCACGCTCTCAGACCGGAGATCGTTGATGCCTTCAAGACCGGGTCGGGCCGTGCGGAACGGTACAGCTACACCCTGAATACTCCCATGCTCTATGTGGCCCGTGCCGTGAAACTGGAAGAGCATGTCCCCTTTGTAATCCGTGCTGCCCGCCCCATGCCCGCGGTTCGCCAGCTTCTCTCCGCGCTCTACAGCAGGCTCCTGGGGGCGTTAGCTGTCATGCTCATCCTCTCCATCCTGGCGAGCGCGTACATTGCCTGGAGGATCAATCGTCCCCTGGTCCGTCTTCGGGATGGGGCGCTCGCCTATACCCGCGGGCTCACACCCCGGCCCATCCATCCGGAAGGGACGCGGGAAATTCGAGCCCTGACCGAAGTATTCAACGACGTGGCTTCCCGTCTGCACCAGACCCTGCAGACTGTCCAGGCCCAGTCCGAAGAGCGGAAGATCATCCTCTCCAGCATGCAGGAAGGCGTTCTGGCCTTTGACGCCGAGGGTAAAGTTCTCGACATGAATGAAGCGGCGTTTCGGATTCTCTCTCCTCCCATCCTGGACGTCAGGGGACGATGGATCGAGGAAGTAGTCCGCCACCCGGACCTCCTTTTGCTGATTCACACCCTGCTGGATAAAAAAGAGAACAGGGTTCAGGACATCATTACGCCGGGCTCCGAGGAACGCCACATTCATGCACGCGGGACCCTCCTTCGAAGCGGAGACCACGTATGTAAGGGTGGTTTAATCGTTCTCCTGGACGTGACCGAGTTTCGCCGTTTTGAAAAGATGCGTTCCGAGTTCGTCGCCAATGTCTCCCACGAGCTGAAAACTCCATTGACCACCATGACAGGAGCCATCGAGACACTCCAGTCCATGGAAGAATTACCCGGGGAGTCCTCCCGCTTTCTTGACATGCTGTCCCGCCAGGCGGACCGGCTCCGGGAACTGATTGAAGATCTTCTGGGACTTGCTGCGCTGGAGCGGATGGAGTCCGGGATTCCCCCCGAGAGAACGAAAACCTCTTCCAGGGAAATCCTGGAACGCGTTCAGAACACAATGGCTGAACGGGCCGGAAATCAGGGTATTTCCGTTGAAATCGCAGGCCTGGAATTCCCTGTTATTGATGTCAATCCAACGCTTATGGAGCAGGCCCTCACTAACCTGGTGGATAACGCGATCCATGCAAGTCCGCAAGGAACAACAATCACCCTTTCCACCCGGACTGAATCGGAGGGGGTCGCCATCGACGTCACGGACGAGGGCTGCGGAATCCCTCCGGAGCACCTGGAGCGCATCTTTGAGCGGTTTTATCGTGTACCCGGAGCGAAACGAAGCGGTATGCAGGGGTCCGGACTGGGACTTGCCATCGTGAAACATACGGCTCATCTCTTTGGGGGACGGGTGGAGGTGAGCAGTACACCGGGCAAAGGCTCCCGATTCTCAATCATCCTTCCACGGATCTAGCGGGTACGGCACATGATTCCAGCCTCGACCGATTTCTCTGTACGAATGGACGCACAGAAGATCTTCAAAGACTTAACGCTGGGCGGATCGCACCTCGTCTAACAGCTGTTGAGCCGCGGAACGAATGGACTCCCACCGGGGATCCTTTTCGTTTTCCAGCCCTGCAAGAACCGTTTCAAATGTACGCGATGCATCCAGCAGGTTTCCCTGTTCCATCTGCCGGATTCCCTGCCACAGGCCAGCCTTGGCGGCTCCACCCACGAGGGCTGTCAGCGGGTCGGAAGATTGAGAATCCATGGATATTCCAAGGGATGATAAAATCCCAGCCATGGTATCGGAATTTCCATGTTCCGCTGCGAGCTCTAACGGGCCCGGCACGGGGTAATCGAGCTTAACAACCCCCCGAAGAAGCCAGAAACAGATTCCGGCAAGTGCAATAAAGATTGGACCGACCATCATGCCTGCACTACGGTTCCCGCTGCTCATTCCGGGCAATATTGTGGCAACGGCAAGGCCAAACCCTCCAAAGAGAATCAGAATCACAAAAGAGAATTTCAGAATACCCGGGCTGTACCAGTTTGAAATATCAAAAAGATACTCCCGGGTCGATCCACAGGAAGGACAACGTCCCTTTCTCCAATCGTAATATCTTCCGCTCTGAAGATTCCGGTGGCGGACACGATCATACGTGAACCTTTCCCCGCAACTGCAGGGCGATGATTGAAGAATCCCCCTCTCTTCTCCCTGAGAATCTGTCAGAACCGGAAATGTTGTTGGAAAGTTCACCCGCTACCCTCCGTATTGAGAAGTGGATTCCATTCGAGTCTTCCCGTCGGACATGCAGGATTCAATCACTGGAATCAGTATAATCCCGGTGAAGAGAGCTCGGAAAGGATTTCATGATGCCTTCAAATTTGATTCCCTGCGGAACCGGTACTACACTCAAGGTATGGTGACGACCCAACAGATTCAAGCGGCCGCCAGAGTCATTGCGTATTCCAGTGTATTCGGGGAATTGATGGATCTGTATCGGACAAACACCGCAAATTCGAGGAATCGGATTCCGACGGTCAGGGAAGTGGACCCCATTCTATCTCCCGTAATCGAAGGCTGGTCTTCATGCCTTCCTCCCCTGCCACGCATTCCCTTCGGCCGCACTTCGATCTGGAGAGAAGGAATGCGGGGTTTGAAGGATACGTATCTGAAAAACCAGCTATACCAGATCCTCCGTGATTCCGAATCGGGCAGAAATGTAATTGTGAACCCCATTTCTGTTTTCGGCAGGCATTCCAGGGATCTGGCCCGGGCCCTCCCAGCCTGCGAGGTGATTTCCACAGATATCACATCCACATGGAACACAATCTTTCGACATACAAGTGCCAGACTTTTTCGAGCCACACCCAATTATCGCTTCGTCAGGGAAAGCATCTATGATCCCGACGTCACGCGAAGACCCGAAGCCGTCGTGTTCTTCGGCGCCTGTGGGTCCCTGACGGATGCCTCTATCGATTATGCGGTCACCGTGGAATCTCCAATACTGGCAGCCCGCACATGCTGCCTTGAAAACATTGCAGGGAATACAAAAATGGTGAAGCATTGGACCCTCATCAACATCTTATTCCGCATGAAAAACTGGGAATTTTCACGATACAAAAAGACCGGCAAAGATTACTATTTTTCACCCTTTTACAACGTAAACGCCTATCCTCGAAGTCAATTCGCCCGGATGACAAGTAATTCAGATGAATTTCTTCGAATCGCTCAGGATGCCGTGGACAATCCTCTCTGCAGGGAGCTGATCAACATCGATCGATGCCTTCACCTGGAGGAACACGGATATAACGTCCTCTACAGGCAAGAATTATTTTTCGCGTTTAAGGAGAGCGAAAAAGGTACGGCAACCTGAATCTCGATCGATCAGGACCCCGGTTTCCAGACTTTCCAGACGGCACCCACGAGATCCGGGCCCGGTTTCAGTGTGACTTTGCCCGGTGACCAGTCCGCCGGACAGACTTCTTTCCCCTTGGTCTTCCTTACCAGCTGGAAGGCCTGGACCTGCCGGATGGTTTCATCAATTCTACGACCCACAGGAGGCGTAAGAACCTCCATGGCCTGAATCACACCATCGGGATCAATTAAAAACCGTCCGCGGATATCTACCCCTGCATTTTCGTCATACACGCCATAGAGTTTACCCAGATTCCCCGCCTGGTCTGAGACCATGGGAAAGGGAATCCCCTCCACCATCTTCGTCAACTCATGATCCACCCACATCTTATGGACGAATACTGAATCGACACTTATGGAAAAGACCTGGACACCCAGTTTCTGAAGGACATCAAATTTGTCAGCGACCGCTGACAGTTCCGTCGGTCACACAAAGGTGAAATCACCCGGGTAGAAGCAGATCAGCACCCATTTTCCCAGGTAATCCGACAATTTTACGGTCGTAAAGCCCCCATTGTGAAAGGCCGGCGCTTCAAAATCCGGAGCCTTGGCTCCCACACGCGCTGTCACCATTTGTTCCTCCTTTTTCAACGTTGACGATTCTTCCGGTTTCGTTTCCTCTGCGGGCCCTACGGCCGTACCGGTGGGCCTGGCACACCCGACATCTCCGTCTGGCATCGCCACCTCCTTTCTCCTTTATGATAGCTCCGGGAGATCATGTTAGCAACCGGGATTTCCTGGACGGCACCTACTTCGGTGTCGAAATATCAGATAATGTTGCCCCCGGCATCGTACCCGCTGAAAACCGCGCCAGCTCCATTGCCACGAAGAATATTGTCACGATAAAAGACGATTGGACTCAGATACAACCCATATCCGGCATTTCCCTGCACCGAATTATCTTCGACCAGGTTTTCCCCGGATACACATGAAATACCATGGTGGCTGGTGGTTGTCCCATTCCCGGTGATGTTATTGCCTCGAATGACATTGTAAGGACCATTGATCTCTATTCCATATGTGCCGTTAAACGACACTGTATTATTTTCGATCAGACATCCCTGGGAACAACGGATCCCCATCTTCCCGTTATAGATGGAAAGATTCCCGGAAATCGTCGCGTTTGCGGTGACAGAGATACCCACTCCATTGATCCCGTCATTGCGGACCCGGTTTCCAACTATCCGAGAACCGCCAGACTGCCAGATGCTCGGACCAATAATAAAGATTCCAGAATAGCTGGAATCCGTCTGGGCATAGCGGGTCACTTCATTGCCGCGGATCTCGCTGGCCGTCACATCATCGAGATAGATGCCGTAGAATCCAGTTCCCTCCACGACGTTATCGGTGACTCTGCACTCCAGCGATCCGGGATCTCCCTGAAGCAAAATCCCGTACAGTGCCATAATATCAGGCGATGATCTCACTATCCTGCAGTGGTCAATATCTGCTTTATTGACCCTGGTCATGGAGATTCCGGAAGTGACCGGATCGATGATTTCCACATCTTTGACCGAGACCCGAATTGAACTGGAGGATCCCATATGGTGAATACCGAACATTCCACCCTTCAGACGTCCGTTATAAAAGAAAAGATCCGTTTTTCCCGATGAGATTTCCATCACCGCCGCGCTGGATGAGCTGGTGCTGAGCGTAAATCCTCCAAGATCGACCTGGACTTCATCGGCCTGGATCGTAAGAACACTGCCCGATGCAATGGAAATATCCCGGGTTACGATGTAGTGGCCCGGCTGCGTGATCGTGGTCTGCTGGTAGATGGGGACTTTCCCTTCCCCAGCCAAAAGGCATACTGTTGCTATGCAGAAAAGGATAACCAGGAAACTTGATTTTGCCATAACCCACCTCATGGAGAGATGAGAAAATTATAGCAGGTATTTCCAGGCTGGAAGAAAGGAACGATCGTTGAAATTTGATTAAAATGAAAACCCCGGTTCGGCAACCCGAACCGGGGCTATGGATGAACTTACAAAAGAGACGGTAATCAGGCGAGGTCGAACCGGTCCAGCATCATAACCTTGTTCCACGCCGCAATGAAATCCCGCACGAACTTATCCTTTGCATCGTTTTGAGCATAGACCTCGGCCAGGGCGCGCAGCTGCGAGTTGGAGCCGAAAATCAGGTCCACGCGGGTGGCAGTCCACTTGAGATCTCCATTCTTTCGGTCCCGCCCTTCAAACGTTTCCCCGGCATCGGAGGTTGGCTTCCACACTGTACCCATGTCCAGCAGGTTGACGAAAAAGTCATTTGTCAACTGCCCGACCCTGGTTGTAAAAACACCGTGTTTTGACTGACCTGTGTTGGCGCCCAGGACACGCAGACCACCCACCAGCACCGTCATCTCAGGTGCGCTCAGGGTCAACAGCTGCGCCCGGTCCACGAGCATCTCCTCAGCCGATACAGTAAAGACCTGTTTCTGGTAATTGCGAAAACCGTCGGCCTGGGGCTCCAGCGGTACAAAAGATTCCACGTCGGTCTGTTCCTGAAGGGCGTCCATGCGGCCCGGGGTAAAGGGTACCTTCACCGCGTACCCCGCAGTTCTGGCCGCCGATTCAACAGCGGCACATCCGGCCAGGACAATGAGGTCCGCCAGAGAGACCTTCTTGCCATCCGTCCGGGAGCCGTTGAATTCTTTCTGAATCCCTTCCAGTACACTCAGGACCCTGGTCAGCTGTTCCGGCTGGTTCACGGCCCAGTCCTTTTGTGGCGCGAGGCGAATGCGCGCGCCGTTGGCTCCTCCGCGCCTGTCCGACCCCCGGAAGGTCGAGGCCGAAGCCCATGCGGTAGAGACTAGCTCCGCGACTGACAGGCCCGTAGCCATAACCTTTTCCTTCAGACCGGCAACATCGCTGTCATCGATCAGGGGATGATCGACAGCGGGGATCGGGTCCTGCCAGATCAGATCCTCTTCGGGGACTTCCGGACCGAGATAGAGGATCTTGGGCCCCATGTCCCGGTGGGTCAATTTAAACCAGGCACGGGCAAAGGCGTCGGCGAAGGCATCCGGGTCCTTGTGGAATCGGCGTGCGATGGGTTCGTAGATCGGGTCGAAGCGAAGGGACAGGTCGGCCGTGGTCATCATGGGCCGGTGCTTCTTTGTGGGGTCATGGGCGTCCGGAATCATGTGCTCTTCCTTGACGTCTTTGGCCAGCCACTGATTGGCTCCGGCCGGGCTCTTGACCAGTTCCCACTCGTAGCCGAAAAGCATATCGAAGTAGCCCATGTCCCACGCTGTGGGATTGGGCTTCCAGGCTCCCTCGATGCCGCTCGTCGTAGTGTGCACGCCCTTGCCGGATCCAAACTTGTTGATCCAGCCCAGACCCTGCTCCTCGATGGGAGCGGCTTCCGGTTCAGGACCTACCAGTGCCGGATCTCCCGCGCCGTGAGCCTTGCCAAAGGTGTGTCCACCCGCAACAAGCGCTACAGTCTCTTCGTCGTTCATCGCCATGCGGGCAAAGGTTTCACGCACATCACGTCCCGAGGCCACGGGATCAGGCTTCCCATTCGGGCCCTCAGGGTTCACATAGATCAAACCCATCTGCACTGCGGCCAGGGGATTCTCAAGATCGCGGTCTCCACTGTATCGTTCGTCGCCCAGCCAGGTCTCTTCCCTGCCCCAGTAGATATCCTCTTCGGGCTGCCAGATGTCTGTGCGGCCGCCGCCGAAACCGAAGGTCTTGAACCCCATTGACTCCAGTGCGCAGTTGCCGGTCAGGATCATGAGGTCGGCCCAGGAAATCTTGTTGCCGTATTTCTGCTTGATCGGCCAGAGCAGGCGGCGTGCCTTGTCCAGGTTTCCATTGTCGGGCCAGCTGTTGATCGGCGCAAAGCGCTGGTTCCCTGTTCCGCCCCCGCCACGACCGTCAGCCGTGCGGTAAGTACCCGCACTGTGCCAGGCCATGCGGATAAAGAGACCGCCGTAGTGGCCCCAGTCGGCAGGCCACCAGTCCTGCGAATCGGTCATCAGCGCGTTCAGGTCCTTTTTCAGGGCCGCAAGATCAAGCTTCTTGAATTCTTCTACGTAGTTGAAGCCGGGATCCATCGGATTGGCAGCCGGAGCGTGCTGGTGAAGGATCCCCAGGTTCAGCTGGTTGGGCCACCAGTCACGATTTGAGGTACCTCTTCCGGCAGTCGTACTGCCCGTTTTGCCCGTCACCGGGCATTTGTTTTCTTCAGACATTCTTTCCTCCTTTTTTACCTATGTTTCCTTCATTCCGTCTTGATGTTTTCGAAGCGCTCTCATGCCGGGCGCACACACGGCACAGACCCCGCACTTCCACGTGGGTGGACTCGATCGTCCCGAAGGAGTGAACATCTTCGGGGATGGACAGGCCGCTGAATTCCTCACTGAGAAAATCTCTTGTCTTTCCGCACCGTGTGCAGACAACGTGATGGTGAGGTTCGAGATTGGCGTCGAACCGTGCGCGATCGTGGGATGGTGTGAGGGTCCGGATCAGACCGAGGTCGCGAAAGAGCCAGAGCGTGCGGTATACGGTGTCCAGGGAGAGAGCCGGCATCCGTTCCCGAACACCCTGAAAAACGGCTTCCGCATCGGGATGATCAACGGATCCGGTCACCTCGCGGAAGATCTCCAGCCTCTGAGGGGTAACCCTCACACCGGCCCGGTGCAGGGCCTCTTTCAGCAGGGAAAGCCTATTCTCAACTTTGCCGGGAAAGTCAGTCACGAATCACCACACGTTCCGCAACATTTCCAATTAGGAATTTATTCCGATTTAGTGACAGATCCAGCAGCCGTTAGATCAATCATCGTCTTCAATGGAATGAAGGCTGGATGAACTTCGCAGCTTTTTGCTTCCCAATTTGACACCACAGGACCCTGGAGATAGACTTGGTTCATGGGAAGGTATCTTTGAAAAAAACAGAAAACAAAGGTCCATGAAAGAACTTATCAAAAAAAAGGCTGGTTTATTCTTACTTTTTCTAATTTTGACCTGCCTTATTTTGTTCCTACCGAGTTCATGTAATTCCAGAAAGAAAAACACACCCATATCAAGTGAATCGAACAAAAAGAAGGAGAAATCCTCATTTCTTCTTATTACGCTTGACACCTGGCGGTGGGATTATCTGGGTATTTCGGGAAGCGGAAAGGTCAGTACACCCAACCTGGATTATCTCGCAAAACATGGACTATACATAAAGGAAGTCCTGACACCCTGTCCGCTGACCACGCCAGCGCACGCCACGATTTTCACCGGGCTCAATCCTCTGCAGCACGGAGTGCTGGATTGCACAAGCTACCGTCTGCAGCCAGAATTTGAAACCCTGGCCACACAATTTAAAAGGAAAGGATATCGAACGGCTGCCTTTGTCTCCTCGGAGACCTTAAAACGCAGATTCGGGCTCGATCAGGGATTTGATGTCTATGATGATTCCGGAATTGGGAAGAGAGATACCAATGACTGGCTGCCCGCCACAAAGAGCGGAGAGGACACGACAAAAGCAGTCCTGAAGTATCTGACAGAGGAAAGGGAAGCGGGACCCCGCTTTCTCTGGGTTCACTATTATGATTTGCACGTCCCCTATCGGGCAAGACCGGAATACGATCAAAGATATCCATCTCAGCCTTACGCGGCACAGGCCTCCTTTTTAGATGATCAGGTTCAACTGTTGATGGAGATCGTCAATCGAGATAAAGATCAATCCTGGAAAGTCATGATCGTGGGTGACCATGGAGAGGGATTGGGCGACCATGGAGAATATGGGCATGGCTACGGGCTGTACCGATCTACACTTCATGTTCCTCTCATTCTCTTTCCGAATCCGGAATTGCAGGCTCCTTCCTCAACGCTGTGTTCCCTTGAAGATGTATTTCCTACCGTACTGGATTGGTTTGATTATGAAGCAAAGATAGAGATTGATGGATCCAGCCTTTTCCGAAATGACAATGAACATGCTCCATTTTTCAGCTTTTCTTTTCTGCCCGCTTTCATGTTTCGAATCAATCCCGTGCTTGGAATCCGCAAGGGTCCCTATATGTACATTCGACATGGTTTACAGGAACTGTACAATCTTGATCTCGATCCTGACGAAACAAAGAATCTCGCTGAAAATCCAGAATACCGTGAAATCCTGAGCGAGATGCGAAGGCTTGCATTTCAGACATATGCAACAGACAGACTGCAACCGATCCTGCAGCATCAGACTTTGGTTAACGACCAGGAAGCGACCAAAAGCCTTCAAAGTCTGGGTTACATGTCGGGCGGGTCTGTTCAGTTGTCTTCTCTTCAGCGGGTCGATATCCATCAATTTCTTCTGGACTTTAATGCCATGGAAGCAGCCCAGGAAGCCGGATTTCGATCCAAAGACTGGACGGGGCTTATCCGGGAATGCCGAAATATGATTCATAAATACCCCCAGGCTCAAACTGTCTATAAGAATTTTGGAAAGCTACTTATCTCACAGAGTCTTTTCAAGGAGGCTGTTCCCATCCTGGAGAAGGCGGTTTCTCTTAATCCTGAGGATAGTGCCAGCATGATGAATCTGGGGACTCTATGCATCCAGATGGGGGATTATCCTCGTGCCAGAGGACTCCTGACAGCGGCATTGGAAATTGCGCCTGATGATCCTCAGGCTCACAATAATCTTGCAATATTATGCGGCGATTATCTGGGTGATGTCCCATGTGCTGTTGAACATTTCAGGCGTTACCTTGATCTTGTACCAAACGCGCCGGAACGGAAACAGATTCTTTCCTACATCGAACGCAATAGCGTCCAGCGATAATCAATTCTTTCCCCTGATAATTCCGGGGACAGTTTACCCATTTATTTGGATAATTCCGGGGACAGTTTACCCATTTATTTGGAACGAAAATACACTCTCACCTCAGGGACACGTAGCAAGTACATGTCCCACGATCGTTTGCTTCTGTGTGAAAGGATGATGGGGGTCAGGAGGCCCGCCTTCGCTAAACAACAGCTTCGGCGTGGCACGTTTCGTTTCGAGGAAACGAAACGTGGCGGAGAGGGTGGGATGAGTTTTGCCACTTTTTGACAAACAGTTTGACACCCCTGCACCCTGGCGATACACTTAATTCATGGAAAGGGATTTTCTAGGAACACTAAGGAGAAATTGGTATTGTGTCCCCAGATTATACGGATTCATCATACTTTTTAATGGAGCGAAGGCTGGCGGAGAGGGTGGGATTCGGGCCGAGTTCACCCTAGATCAGTAATCCCCCGAGGCCACTCAGAGGGGGGCAGGTGGGTGTGAAGAGCAACCGAAGGTGAGTATCTTGGGTGGGTGTGCGGGGTGGTGGGTGGCGGGGCGGATGGGATGAGTTTCGCAACTTTTTGCTATCCCAGGACTACGAATTACCCCAGAATCAAGCCTTCTCTCCTATCTATACCCTGTCCACAAGCGTCTGAAATCACATGGCTTCCACCCCATTTTCCATGCATTTCTCGACGACAAACACCTTAATATACTCTGCGGCCGGTTGACCAGTGGGCTCGCACGGAGTTGTATTAGAAAAAATGACCAATTGTATCTCTACCTTCTGTTACAGATTGTAACAGGGGTAATTAAGCGTACTTCAGCAAGGCCTTGAGAAAATCCTTATTTTACATAGGTTTTTCGCGATGAGATCTTCTGGTATTGATATTGCACGTAGATTTCTCATGTATTTCAAAATCGGATGGGGATTATAATGATGGTTACTGAGGAGGCAATATGAAAAAACTATTGACCATCATGTTATTGCTCATAACGACTTCACTCCTGGCAGGGTGGAAGTGGGAGAAGTTGGATACTGGGGAGGGGCCACCGATCTATGAAAATTCTGGAGATAGTTTCTTAGACTTCCATTTAGCATATGACCCTATGATGGAGAAACTTGTGTTGACGTATTATAACGAAGAGACCTCCATGAGCGACACATGGTTGTTCGATGGTTATAATTGGACATATGACTGTACCCATCTAGCAAGTAGCAACCAATACAACCATCAATTCGAACCAAACCAGATGTTCTATGATGAGAGCAATAAGATGTTGATGGATGTAAGGCTCTACTATTGCAATCCAAATCCTCCTCATCCTTATCTCTGCAATCTGCTTTGCAAGAAAGATAATAGTGATTGCTGGAATTGTTTTTTGGAGACAGAAGCAACAAGCTTAACCACATATGATATCAATCGCCGTAAAGCGCTATTTTTTCACAATTCTTTCAACAGCATATTCGAATGGGATGGTTATCAAATTCACGAAGTATATTTTGATAAGTACTATAGTGCAGATATCGTAGTCTATGACGAAATGAGCAAGTTAGTCATTATGTATGATTGGAATAGAGACATTACATTAGAGTATGATGGAGTTGAAATTCAAGAGTATGAAGGTCTAGGTTCTATTGCTACTGGGATTATGTCAATGTCATACAATCCGAAATTCCATGGTGTTGTTGCGGGCTTCTTGCCCGGTAATACATACCTATACAGGAATCACAGCTGGCAATTATTAATTGGGAGCTCTGAAGACGAACTTCCTATATCGCTGGTCGGAAGAATGATCTATTTCCCACCAACTGATCAGTTTTTACTATTAACGTTTCCTTGGGGTGAAGGAGGAGCTCTAATCATATATTCACTAGTAAGAAGACATGAAAGACCTTTTCAGAAATAATTATCTTCGGAGGGCACAATGAAATTTTTATTCTCAATCTTTTTAACCGTAATCCCATTAATAAGTTATTGCAGTATTCAAGACCTTGCATTTAAATCTGACTTCCTCACTGTAAATCCAATCTCCGTACCTTACAATGAAATCGATAATTATCCTGCCAAACAACAATGGAAACAAGAGTTCCTTAATAGATACGGCAATCAGTGGGGAATAATCATTGATTTGCGCAGTGGAACACCAGTACACATCTTCGGTCAAGGCATTCCATTTTTCCCTGGTTTAGGGAATGAGCTACCATTTCAGGGTGAAGTAACCGAGTCTGAGGTTGTTAATTCAGTTATGGAATTCTTGAACTTACATTCTGCATTATTCAATATTAATCCTCAAATCTGGGGACACAATACCTATTTCTTTTGCAAGAAACCATGGCTCACTTCAGGGACACGTAACAAGTACGTGTCCCACGTTCGCTTGGCTCTATGTGAAATGATGATGGGGGGGTGGGAGCCCGCCTTCGCTAAACAACAGCTTCGGCGTGGCACTTTTTTGTATCTGCGAACAAAAAGTTGGCGGAGAGGGCTTGTCTCGACGAAGCCTTGCGCGAAGTCGGATGGGATTCGGGCCGAGTTCACCCTAGATCAGTAATCCCCCGAGGCCGCTCAGAGGGGGGCAGGTGGGTGTGAAGAGCAACCGAAGGTGAGTATCTTGGGTGGGTGTGCGGGGTGGTGGGTGGCGGAGAGGGTGGGATTCGAACCCACGGTCCCCGGTTAAAGGGACAACTGCTTAGCAGGCAGCCCTGTTCGACCACTCCAGCACCTCTCCGGTAGGGTCGGGGACGTATTATACCCTGATTACTCACGATAGAAAACCCTTTCAGGAATTCCCGAAAAGGTGGTAATGATGCTTTGTTATACGGAACCACCAAACCCACCCTCCCCTCGGGACACGTAACAAGTACATGTCCCTCGATCCCTGTTCGACCCCTTCCGGTTGCAGGTCTCACCCGTCGGATTCGCGAAAACGCCAGATTTCTCGTCAGCGCAAGGAAGATGATTGAGCAAACCGGAGCTGAAGTTGACACTTCAGTGAGGATTTGCGATTGAATCTGACGAAGGGACGGCGGGGAAGATGGGGTTTGCAGCATTCGGCGGGCGGGATCTGCAGCCGAACACCCTCCGGTAGGGTCGGGGACGTATTATACCCCGATTATTCACGATAGAAAACCCTGTCAGGAATTCCCGAAAAGGCGGCGATGATGCTGGGGATAAAGAACCCTCACGGCTTCCGCACTCCTCGGAACACGATCCTGAATGAAACCCGGCGGGACATGTATTGTTACGTGTCCCTAAAGGGTTGTCTTCATTCAGGTCATGTCCCTCAATCCCTGGCAGGGCTTCCGGGGATTCAGCTCAGATCCTGTTCTTCCTTTTCAAAGAAGTGTTCCAGCTGCGTGATGTGGTACTTGATCTGAAGGAGGTGACGGAGAATCTCCCGGCGGCGCTGCTCCTCGTCAGAAAGCTGGGATCCGTACCACCTCTGGAGGTGGCGGTAAATCTGTGTCTGCGGGGCGATCTTGGGAATCACACCTCGACAGGTAATGGAAGCAATTTTCGCGAGCTTTTCGGCATCCGTGGGATCGGACATGGCCACGGTGACATTCTCCTCATCAGCGCCGAGGGGAAGGCACCCGAGATCCATGGCCTGGTAGGCGCTCAGCAGGCTTAACGCGACGCCGGTCGGTTGTGCCTCATCCAGGTTTACACCTTCGACATCCTTTTGAAGCGCCAGCATCGTGGAAAGGATATTCTCGTCGACGAGTTTCAGCTGGAGCAGGGATTCGCCGATCAGCCCTCCGGTTTCTCTCTGGCGTGTTAAAGCTCGTTCCAGCTGCTCCTCGGTGATAACCTGGGCTTCCTGAAGCAGTTCACCGATCTTTTTCGTTCCCATGATCAACCTCCATGGCCGCGAGGGCCTGTCGTGCAGCATCCTGCTCTGCCTCTTTTTTGGAGCCTCCCTTTCCCCGGCTCAGAATCTCTTCCCCGGCCCGGACCTCTGTGACAAAGGTTACCTTGTGAGCAGGGCCCTGTGATTCCAGAATCCGATAGGTGGGAGACGGCAGCCCCCTTCCCTGCAGAAATTCCTGAAGGGCAGTCTTATAATCCCTTGAGAGTGATTTCTGGAGTGCCGCCGGCTTCATGTCGTCTGTGAAGAGTTTCATTACTCTTTTTCGGCACTTTCGTAATCCCTTTTCGAGGTAAAGATAGGCAATATAGGCTTCAAACGTGTCGGCCAGCAGGCTGTCCTTCGTCCTTCCTCCCGCCTTCTCTTCCCCTACACCCAGACGAAGTTCTTGATCCAGTTTCAGGAGTCGGGCTTTGCTGGCCAGATGTCCCCGGGACACCAGAGCGGCCCGAGCCTTGCTGAGAAAACCTTCATCCCGATCGGGAAAAGCTTCGTATAAATGCTCGGAAATGATAAAGCTCAGGATGGCATCACCCAGGTACTCCAACCGCTGGTTATCGGCATCAAGACCCTGCTCATTGGCAAAGGAGCGATGGATAAACGGCAGGGCTGGCTTCTTCGTCACCTGTCCATTATACCGTAGAGGGTAATTTGCCTTGTGTCTTCAGCATCACCCCAGGCAAATCGAATCGTCAGCAGGGGTGGGTACTTCGCCAGAAGGTCTTCATGCATCCATTCCATTACTACAGGCCGGTCGTCCTCTAGAATTTCCACAATTCCCGCTTCGACCAGTTCCCCTATCCCCGATTCCCTCAGCCGGTATAGATCGACATGGTAAAAGAGTCCGTAATCCTGAACCAGGGTAAAGGAGGGAGAAGACACCCGGGCAGGGTTCACGCCGATGCCCTTCGCAAATCCCCTGACAAATGTTGTCTTTCCCGACCCCAGCGGTCCATCAAGAACCAGGAGACCGGCACCAGGAAATTCTCTGCCGATCCGCTCTCCCAGAGTTTCTGTTTCCTCCGGATTACGGGTCAGGAAGGTTCCGTCAACCATTTCAGCGCCCGGGGGATCATGTCGAGGAGATCCCCGGCCATCAATGAAATTTCACCTGTCGATTCAAGGGCAAGGTCTCCCGCAATCCCATGAAGAAAGGTGGCGAGGCAGGCTGCCGCTTCCGCCGTGTATCCCTGGCCCACCAGGCTGGTGATCATACCACCCAGAATATCCCCCATTCCCCCTGTGGCCATACCCGGGTTGCCCGTAGGATTGACGTATACGCGGTCTCCGGGAACACCGATCAGCGATTGATGACCCTTCAGGATTGTGACGGCATTACTCTGTCGCACCGCATCCTGGACAGTGGCCACACGTTCGGCCTGAACCCTGTCCACATCCACATTAAGGAGTCGTGCCATTTCCCCGGGGTGCGGAGTCAGGATCGTCATCTCCGATCGTTCCCGTAACCGGGGCAGTTTACCCTGAAATGCGGTCAGAGCGTCCGCATCCAGAACCACCGGATGGGCCAGTCCCATGACCAGAGTTCGTATGAAATCCTGAGTCTCTTCACCGGTTCCCATACCCGGTCCGATCAGCACTGCATCTTTGTCCCTGCAGAATTCAATTAAACCCGGAAGAGAATCCGGATTAATCGTTCCTTCGTGGGTGGACATGAGGACACGGCCCATTATTTCGGAGCCTCCATGAATCGTGGAACTCACACAGGGTTCAACTGACGCCACCGTGACCAGGCCTGCCCCCATGCGGTAAGCCGCCCTGGCCGCCAGAGCTGCCGCACCGGGTTTGTCCCGGCTTCCCGCAATAACCACGACGTGGCCGAAACTTCCTTTGTGGGATTCAAGAGGACGGGATTCAATCAGGGTTGACAGCGCATCTTTCCCGAGAAGTTCCAGGGTAGCCAGGCCTTCCAGAACCTCAAAGGGGATTCCGATATCGACGACCACAACGTCTCCCATGAACGAAACTGCCGGAGTGAAGACATGGGGAACCTTCAGCGCGGCAAAGGTCACGGTCATGTCTGCCTGTACTGCGGGACCGATTAGATCCTGGGTCGATCCGGAGAGACCGCTGGGGATATCCACGGCCAGAACCGGTACTCCTGACCCTGAGAGGAGAGCAACGGCCTCCGCGTACATCCCGTTCAGGGGTTTGGTCAGTCCCGTTCCGAAAAGGGCGTCAATGGCCAGGTCGGCCCGGGAGAGGGCGTCAGCAAGTCGGATCATGTCCCGGCGAGACTTCACCGTCATGATGGGAACCCCCATCCTCCTTGCAATCCTCAGGTTTTTCGCTGCATCTCCCCGGACTTCCTTCAGCGATGCGAAGAGCCAGACTTCAACCATCCTCCCCCGGTTATGCAGGTGCCGGGCGACGGCCAGACCGTCACCCCCGTTATTTCCCTTTCCGGCAAGGATCACAACCCTCTGGGCATCACTGAATCTTTCATGAACAACATCGACTATACCCGTGGCTGCATTCTCCATAAGGACGATGGAGGGGATGCCGTACTGCTCGATGGCCTGTCTGTCCGCCTCCCGCATCTGTGAACTGGTTACGATAAACATGATTCCTCCTCGGGATGGCCCTAAAAAAGTATATCCTACTTTGCAAAACGGGGAGACATTCCGCATTCTGCCATGTATAATCGTGACCATGGCTCATCCGTCTCATGTGGAACTGCTGACTTCGGGTCGATGGAACGCCTGGAGAAAGGAGAATCCCGTCATCGTGCCGGATCTCAGTTCCATTCATCTGAAGGATGTGAAACTGGGGAATGTCGATCTGACCCATGCGAACCTGGCGGGAACAACCCTCGAAAACTGTGAAATGAAGGGTGCGGTTCTGCAGGGCTGCCAGACGACGGGCCTGACACTGGTTCAGGTGGACCTTACCGATGCATTGCTGGACACTCTTGATCTGTCCACCGCGAAACGTATTTCCGGGCTCATTCTTCACGGTGCGCGCCTTACCCGGGTCTCCCTGGCAGGGCTTGCCCTCGAAGGATGTGACTTTACGAACGCCATCCTGAAGGAAGTCAATTTCGGCAGCGTTTCCTCAAGCGATTTCGTGCTCAACAGGACACAGCTGGAGAGTTGCGATTTCAGGCAGGCACGTCTCGCGCGAAGCCAGTGGAATGAAGTTCAGGCTCACCAGGTTGATTTGTCGGACACCGATCTGGCAGAAATCACCATGATCAATTCCAGCCTGGACGCCTGCCGTACCACCGGCATCAAGGCTCCGGAACACACCTTGCGGAACTGCAGGATAATATCGGCCAGCCTGGCAGGATGCAACCTGACTGGCGCCATCTGGTCGGGTGTAAAGCTGGGGAAAGTCACCATTTCTGATTCAATTCTCAACGGAATCCGATTCGTGGGAATGGAACTCAACGAGATCCGGATCGAAAAATCTCAGCTAAACCGTGCGGGATTTGAAGACACATCGCTGGAGGGCGCTTCTTTTCTGGAATGCGAAATGGAAGAACTTAAGCTTTCCGGAAAAGATATCAAGAGTGTTACCTTCGCACGCTGTGAGATGTCCGGAAGCACCTTCAGCCAGGCCAAGCTGGCGAATGTAATCCTGCGTTCCTGCACGTTGAAGGGTGTATCGATGGCCGGCATGACCGCACGCATGGTGGATGCCGCGGGAGGAAAGTGGACTGAAGCCTGTCTCAGCCGGTCACGCTGGGACCGTTCAAGCCTGCTGAAGGGATCCTTCCTGAAATGTGAGGCGGATGGTGTGCTTTTCAATGCCTGCGACCTCTCCCAGACCCAGTGGGAACGAAGCAAGCTCCAGGGTGCCAAATTTCCCCATGCCGACCTTACGGGAGCCCGGTTTCGCCAGACCTTTCTCAATTCCTGCAATTTCGAAACTGCAACCTTGAAAAAGACCAGGTTTACTCGGTCCTTTCTGAGGAAGGCCGTATTTCCATCTCCATTTCTCTGGAAGATCAAGCTTCTTGTGACCCGGTTTTTCTAAGCCTTCAGAATGGCCATTAATCCTTCCACGGGATTTTCTGCCCGAATAATAGGTCGGCCCACGACAAGATAGTCACTTCCCGCCGCAACGGCCTCCGAAGGTGTCGTTACCCTCCTCTGGTCATCTCCGGTGGAGGAGGGCAGGCGAATCCCCGGGGTAACTGCAAGAAAATCTGAAGCCGTTGCTGCCTTGATTCTCGCTACTTCCTCCGCGGAACAGACAACACCATCCAGACCTGCATCCCGGGCTCGAGCAGCGAGGGTTACGGCCCATTCGCCGGGATGGTCGGGAAGATCGATCTCTTGTAAGTCTTCGGGCGACATACTGGTCAGCACCGTTACGCCGATAAGGATGGGACGGGGTCCCGATCCGCTGTCGAGTCGCTCCCTCGCCGCCCGCATGGCCCGCATACCGGCACTGGTATGGAGATTGACCATCCAGATATTCAGGGTCCGGGCCGCCCCCACCGCACCGGCCACCGTATTCGGGATGTCGTGAAACTTCAGATCCAGGAAAACCCGGGCGCCCCGGCCCACAAGATCCTCGACAAAGGAAGAACCCCACTGCAGGTAGGCCTGAAGTCCAACCTTGAAGGCGACTCCATGGGGAAGCAGCATCGTAACGATTTCCCGGGCCTGTTCGCGGTCCTCAAGATCCAGGGCGACGATAATCTGATCAGGGTGTACCATGGCGAACCATCTTTCCAATAAGATCGTGAATTGAAGAGAGACCCCTTGCTTCCATGAAGGAGGAGAGGCCGTGAACGAGGGTCGTGGGGCAATCGGGTTCCCGGAAGAGGATCGTACCCACCTGGACCGCCGTGGCCCCGGCCAGCAGAAACTCCACGATATCCTCCACCCGGACAATCCCCCCGCATCCGATAACCGGAATTCCGACCCTGGAGGCCACTTCATAGGTGAAGCGCAGGGCGACGGGTTTGATGGCGGGACCCGATAGACCCCCGAAGATCGTGTGGAGTTTGGGCTTGCCGGTTTTTATGTCGATCGCCATTCCACGGAGGGTATTAATACAGGTAACCGCATCGGCACCGGCTGATTTCGCAGCCTCGGCCAGGGGTACGATCGATGTAATGTTCGGGGTCAGCTTTACCCACAGGGAACCGGCATAGACGGCCCGGCAGCGGGAAGTGATTTCGTGCAGAACATCGGGATCGACTCCGAATTCCATACCCCCCTTATGCACATTGGGGCAGGACAGGTTCAGCTCCAGGGCGGGAATCCCCGCCTCATTGCAGAAGCGGGCCAGCATAACATAGTCTTCAATGGTTTCCCCGAAAATATTTGCCGCCACGGTGGCTCCAAGGGAGAGGAGGTCTGGCAGCTTTTCCCGGATGAAGGCATCGACTCCGATATTCTGAAGCCCGATGGAGTTCAGCATGCCTGAAGAGGTCTCCGCGATTCGAGGGATCGGATTTCCCTTCCGGGGCTTGGGGGAAAGCCCTTTGACCACGACGGCTCCGATGGAATCCAGCGGGAAGAATTCCGCCAGCTCCAGACCGTACTCACAGCACCCGGAAGCCGTCATGATGGGATTTTTCAGCGTGAGGGGACCGAGGGAGACCGAAAGGTCCATCAGAGGGATTCCCATTCAATCAAATCGGATCTCAGGATCGGACCGTCCTTGCAGGTTCGTACCATGCCTTCCGATGTAGGAACAACACACCCCAGGCAGACACCATATCCGCATCCCATCATATTTTCCATGGAAACGTAGCAGGGTGTTGCGGATGCGTGAGCAAGCTCATGAACCGCACGCATCATGGGCGTGGGCCCGCAGGTGAAGATCGCTTCATAGCCGTGATCGGGCCGTTCCAGGGCCGGTTGCAACAGATCGGTCACAAGTCCCCGTTTGCCATAGGATCCGTCCTCGGTGGAGACATGGCAGAAAGCCCTCCCGAGGAGGCGTTCAAAGTGATCAAAGAAGAGAACATCCTGTTTTGACTTTCCTCCATAGAAAAAGTCCATCACCTGGCCTTCCCGAAGGCGGCGGCTGAGAAAAAAGAATGGAGCCACGCCGTATCCGCCCGCAACGAGTGCGGCTCGGCTGACATCGGGAAAGGAGTTCCCGAGAGGTCCAATGATCCCGACGGACATCCCGGAAATGAGTTCGTGGAGAATCCGGGTACCGCGCCCGACCTCTTTAATCAAAATGGAGACCGTTTCCTGTCCGACTTCCAGGATGCTGAAGGGCCGCGGGAGCAGGGGATCAAGGGATTCGGAGACGGTAATCATTACGAATTGACCCGGTTTGGCCTGTGCGGCAATCGGAGGCGCCACAAGGTCCAGGATAAAGTACCCCGCCCCGAGACCTTCTTTCGATCGGATCCTTGCCTTGAGTTTTACCTTCACTTGAAGCATATTATCAGGTAGCATGAACCAGTACAAGGGCCTCGCCCTGCACATTACGGCGCTTCTTTTTACCCTTTCCTGCATGGAGACGGTCCATCTGATCTATGTTCTCAACCCGAATCTGCCTGTCACAACGGGCACCTTCCTGATCTCGGGCATCAAGGTGGGTCTTGTCTTCCTGGTTCCCTTCACACTTCTTTTCGGGATCATTAAACGGTGGCCGGGCATCACGCCCATGGTATGGATCCTGGTACCTGTCCTGGTTTGCCTTTTGTTTGCCGGACACTACTTCGCGGGCGGGACCTTCCTGGACCCGGAACTGGCCAAGATCTTTCTCAAAGAGATTTATGCCCTTGCCCTTCTCTGTCTGACGATGATCCCTCTTGCCTTTCTGTTACGTCATGGTCCAAGACAGCCACTCCTCTATGCCTGGGCAATCCTTCTTCTGGTCCATATTTACCAGTATGACCGGAGGGATGCATGGAAGGTCTATCGGACCCCGGCATCGGTACTGCCCGCCACCATTGAACCGACGGTCCGAACCTTCATGATCCTCACCTCTCCCTTTGCCTATGATTCTCTCCTGGAAGTGACCCATGCGAGATCAACACCGGGACTCTCCCGTCTCTTTGAGGAAGGATCCAGGGGAAGAATCGTTCCCATGATTCCGAGAGAAACGGCTTCGGCCTGGGCCTCCCTCTATACTGGAGCCTATCCGTACCGCCACCGGATATTTGGAAGCTATGCACGAAATGACATCCTCTTCCCCACTGAAGATCTCTTCCCTCTCTACTGGCCCTCCTTTTTCCTTACCCGGGCACCAAAACCCCTGGTGTCGGCAACCAAGGTTCCGGCCATCTGGCAGATGGCCCAATCTTCTTCCCTCTCCTGTGCCCTCTACCATCTTCCCTTTCTTGATTCTCCCCCTGAGGATATCTCCCGGGCCGTCACCCTCCAGGGATCCGTCCCCCGGGATATGCCGCCGGAAACATCACCTTCTGAGTTTCTCGACCAGAATCCGGCCTCCCTTGTGATCGTTTATACCGAATCCGGAGAAAACGGAGCCGTACTGGACAGGGTTGTGACCGCAGCCCTGTCCATCGCATCAGACCTGGATGAAATTCTGGTTATCGATCCGGTGGCCGGCCGCTGGTTCCTTCACTGGGGATACGGGGTGGCGGCAGGCGGGACAACCGCGGAAGCGAGGGTTGTGGACATGGTTCCCACGATTCTTTACGTTCATCGAATTCCCATACCACGATCGGTGGATGGCCGCGTCCTTCTGGAAAACTTCACACCTGAGTACCGTTCCACCCGAACCATCACCGTAATTACGG
Source organism: Thermoanaerobaculia bacterium (assembly GCA_035593605.1). Taxonomy (NCBI): domain Bacteria; kingdom Pseudomonadati; phylum Acidobacteriota; class Thermoanaerobaculia; species Thermoanaerobaculia bacterium. Next base: position 117,564 of record DAOSWS010000004.1, read on the forward strand.
GGAGACCGTGATGCAGAATCCCATCAGCGGAAAGCTCTACATCGTCGCCACACCCATTGGAAATCTGAAGGACCTGAGTCACAGGGCTGTGGAAGTTCTGGGTTCCGTCAGTCGATGCCTTGCCGAAGACACCCGGACTACGTCCGTACTTCTCCGCGCCTATGGAATCCGCGTGCCGCTGGTAAGCTTCCACGAGCACAATGAAGAGCACCGGGGAGAAGCCGTCCTGCGCGCCCTGGAAGGGGGTGAAACACTGGCCCTCGTAACCGATGCGGGAACCCCTCTCCTTTCTGATCCCGGATATCCCCTCGTTCGAGCCTGTCGAAGTAAAGGAATTCCGATAGAAGTGGTTCCGGGTCCTTCCGCAATCACGACAGCCCTGATTCTTTCCGGTTTTCCTCCCTATCCCTTTACGTTCACAGGTTTTCCTCCCCGAAAACAGGGGAAGCGCCGAACCTTCTGGGAGTCCATGCTTTCCCTGCCCCACTCTCTCGTAGTCTTTTCCACACCCCATGCAATCGCGGTTCATTTGCGTGAGATTGATGAAATTGCTCCCGATCGACTTCTCTTTCTCGGGAGAGAGCTGACGAAGAAATTCGAGGAACAGATGGAAGGTACAGCTTCCGACCTTCAGACCCGTCTTGCTTCCCGAAGCAGGGTCCGGGGGGAAATTACCCTTGTGATCGGACCGGCGTAACGGACTGTGACAACCTACGAATGGCCTCCATGGAGAGGCGGGCAACCATGGCGGGTGTGTAGCCTCCCTCCAGGATCATAACGATTCGTCCACCGCAGAGATCCCGGGAGAGCGTGGTGCATTCTTGAATCATATGAGAAAAGGCATCATCACTCAGTGCAAGATGGGGAACCAGCGCATCCTCCCTGTGAGCGTCAAATCCACAGGAAACAAGAACGAGGTCGGGCCGGTAGGCTTCCAGGGCAGGCAGAACTTCCCGGTCAAAAGAATCAAGAAAGACCTTTTCTTCCACGCCCGGCTTCATGGGGAGATTCAACGTAAATCCTTCTCCATCCCCTGCTCCTGATTCCTCCCTGTACCCGGTTCCCGGAAAGGTTATGGACGGATCCCCGTGGAGGGAGATGTAGAGTACGTCGTCCCGATCATAGAAGAGTTCCTGTGTCCCGTTTCCATGGTGGGCATCGAAATCGACTATCCCGATTCGCCGGCAAAGACTCCGCTCCAGTGCCGCATGGGCGGCAAGGGCCACATTGTTGAAATAGCAGAAACCCATGGCCCGGTTTGCCAGGGCATGATGGCCTGGAGGTCGGACAATCACAAAAGCTCCTGGATCCTCATCCGCCAGCGCCGATTCCACAGCGCGAACAGAGAGTGCAACGGAGACTCTGGCGGCGTTTAGCGTTCCGGGGGACACGGGACAGTCCAGGGTGTGGAGATAGCCGCCTCCAGCAAGGGTCATCGTCCGGAATTCTTCGAAGTAAGCTGAATCATGGAGCGAGAGGATGAGATCATCCGTCACCGGTTCGACGTGATCGATGAGGGTCCAGTCCCTCTGTACCTGCCCGGCAAGGGCATCCAAAAGAGGAATGAGGCGGGATCGATTCTCGGGATGAACCGGACCGGTATCGTGATCGAAGATCAGCCGGTCGTAATAAACCTTCACTGATCCATCCGGGAAACCAGCTCCTGGAGTGAAGAGGCGGGTCCCAGAAGTATCAGGGTGTCCCTCTCTTCCAAAACCTGATGGGATTCCGGGTGGAAGACCATATCCCCCGAAGGTTTCTGGATTGCCACGACAATCACCCGATAGTGGGAACGGAGGTTGGTTCCGGCAAGGCTCTTTCCGATCAGCTCCGAAGGAGCCTTCAGGTGAAGTTCCTCCATCTGGAGATCGAGGGTGGATCGGCTTGTGGCCAGGGTGATGAAGTCCAGAACGGCCGGGCGCAGACAGGCCTGGGCGATTTGATGTCCGCCCAGAACATTGGGGCTGATAAATCGGTCGGCACCGGCCTGTTTCAAGTTTTTCGCAGCGCGGTCATCCGCCGCCCGGGCAACAATCAGGATCGACGGACAGAGAGAGCGGGCGGTGAGGCAGACATAGACGTTATCCGCATCGTTTTCCAGGGCTGTCACAACACCCTTCGCGCGAAGGAGGCCCGCGCGCAGAAGAACCTCTTCCACTGTGGCATCTCCCAGTACATACGCCAGGCCCTCCTGATCCAGCTGACGAATGACCGGTTCCTCCTTCTCAACCACAACGAAAGGAGCCCGGACATGCGTAAAATTCTTTGCCACTTCCCGGCCAACTCTTCCATACCCGCAAAGGATAAAATGGTTTGAAAGCTTGTCGATTGTCTTATCCACCTTTTGCCTCCATAGCACCCTTCGAAACTCCCCCTCCACAATCATCCTTCCGAAGGTGCTCATCAATAGGGTTACGGTGGCAACACCACCTATCACGAGCAGTATCGTAAAGAGTTTTCCCCCGTAGCTTAAGTCGTACACCTCCCGAAAGCCTACCGTGGAGAGTGTAATGACCGTCATGTAGAAGGCATCGAAGAAACTCCATCCTTCGATCACGGAGTATCCCACCGTACCGATGATGAGCACGACACCAAGCAAGAGGGCAGGAACGAGGATTCGCTTCACCGGAGATATTATCCCAGATTTATGCTGACCATGCGAGCCAACATTCCCCAATATCAGGATGGAATCTTTTGAGACAAATACAGCAAGGTCCTCCGGCTTTACGGAAACCCCGGATTGGAGTAGTCTGGTACAAGTCATGAAATGGTATGCACTTTTCTGTATCACCTTTCTGTTGTCCACATCAACCTTCGGGGCTTCTCTGAGCCTCAGGCATGATGAAACCGCAGAAGACAAACCGGGAACCATTCTTCTCTTTATCGTCGGGGCTCCGGATCTGAGAGCCTTTCAATTTGTGGCCACCTACGATCCTGCTGAGCTGACCTTTCATGAATTCAGGCTTGGAGCCATGGCAAAGGATGCCCTCTTTGCCGTGAATGACCGAAAGCCGGGAGAAATTCGTGTGGCTGCCGCAGCGGGAAGACCGCTTGAAGGGGACGGAAAGTTGGCCTATCTCATCTTCGAGGGAAAGGGAACGGTTAAGATCTCAGCCATTCTGATCAACGGTGAAGCCCATCCTGACCTTGACATTTCCCTGTCGGAAGGAAGAAAATAGCCCTTTCCCGTGTTTTCACCTGTGGGGGCGATATGGGTTCGACGGGGGTGATTCGGGGAAGAGGGTGCACGCCGAGCGCCACCTCGATAATCTGGCTCTTTGAATAACTGCCAACAATCAATTTGCACTGGCTGCCTAATTAGGCAACCCCGCGCCCCGCGGTGACGTCCACAGCCCGGGATCCGCGGCCGATCGTGGACTTGGGGGATCCCATGCCGGTTAGATTCCCGACATTTACCGGATGCGCTGACCGGGGGTTTGCCCGTTCCTGCCCCGCGACGCAAAGACTGAGAATGGGCTGAGCGTGGAGTACCCTCTCTTTCGGGACCTTCGGACGGGGGTTCGATTCCCCCCGCCTCCACCATTTGAAAAAAGACAACCCGTCTCTCTGGGGTCATTCTCCGGGGTGACGGGTTTTCTTTTTCCCCTTGTTTCTAAAGGGTTTGCGCCCGTTTCACATCTTTCCAAAGCACCTCTCCGCACCATCGATTCTCCCCATCCTCCAGCCTTTCTTTCTCTGTTTGGCCCCTGATTCTCTGTTTTCTCCGGACGAAGTCCGAAGCGCGTCCGGAAAGCTACATCCTTGATTGATATGGGTTTGTGGCTGGTTGCCGTTTTTGGCGGTTGTCTTAGGTCATCGTTCGATGCCGCAACCGGACGTTTTTTTCGAAATCACCCGCTTTGCCCATGAAAAGAAGCGTGGTCAATTCCGATTTCCTGCCACCCAAAGTAGAAAAGCCGACGCTGATGGTCGGCTCTCTGGGGTGGTCTCCGGTCCGGTCGTCAGTCGGTGGCGAAGCCGAACTGGCGGCGCTGCTCGGCCCAGTCCTCGGGAAAGGTCTGGGTCAGTTTGGCCAGCGAGAGCCCGTTGGGTTCCTCGCCGTTGATCAGGGCTTCCACGATGTCGGGGGCCAGGGTCGTCAGCTTGAGAATGCGGGCCACATACGAGCCATCGACGTCGAGGGTACGGGCAAGCTCGCTGATGGACTTGATCTGCCCGGATTCGAGGATGTCGGCCCAGGAAAAGGCCCTTCCCAGCGCCTGGAGGATGGCGGACTGTACTGGCTCCTGCGCCCCGGGGATATCTCCATCCAGGGCCTGGGGAGCGATGACCGTCTTGCGGCCACGCATGCGCCGGATCAGCATCGGGATGTGGATCTGCAGGTTGCCGTTGTCGGCTACGGTAATGGTCGGCTTCATTTTCATCGGCTTGCCCTCCGTTCGGTGACTTCGCATGCCAGACCGGCCAGCTCGGCGATGAGCGTTGTCAGCCCGTTGGTGCGCAGCTCCATGTCGATTCCGGTCTCGCGGATCTCGACCTTATCCACCAGGAGGCGGATGAGCCGATTCCGCTCCACCGGGAAAAGGTCTTCCCAGAAGCCCTCGACATTCTGGAAGGCCTCCGAGACATCTTGCTCCGTAATGCTGTTCCCCCCGTAGGCTCTGCATCGCTCGCTCACATGCGTAAGTTGTTTCGAAAGCTCGACCGCCTGGCGGTTGACGGTCGTCAGCATCTCGGCCTTGCCCGACTGATCGTTGCCGGGTTTCATCAATTCAAGTGCCTGCTCCCGCGCCTGCGACAGCTCCATCTCGAGTTGGGCTTTCTGCTTGAACAACCGCTCCCGCTCTGCCTGCTCGATGTCCCGGGCCGCGAAGTAAGTCTTGGCCACCAGCGTCGGCGTGCGAAACACCGCGCTCAACTGCTCAATCACGGCCTGCTCGATGTCCCCGGCGGGAATCCGTTTGAGCGGGCACCGGCTCACGGTCCGCTTGCTGTCCTTCTGGCAGATGTAATAGGTGTAGTGGCGGCCGTTCTTGCGAGCGTAGGTCGGACCCATCGCACATCCGCAGTGGCCGCAGCGGATGACGCCCTTCAGCGGGGCGACCATTTTGGTTCTGGCCATGGATACCTTGACCGGTTTGTTGTCCTCCAGGATGGCTTGCACCTTGTCCCAGGTCGCCCGGTCGATGATCCCCTCGTGCTCGCCGGGGTAACTGCGGTCCTTGTGGGCGATCTCGCCGATATAGATCCGGTTGTTGAGCAGCCGGTAGATATGGGCGGTGTTCCATTCGGAGCCCTCACGGACTTTGCCTTTCTTGGTGGTCCAGGCCTTGGTGCGGTAACCCTGTTCGTTCAGCTCCTGGCCCAGTTTCTTGGCCGAGCCGATCTGGATAAAGCGGCGGAAGATGTACTGCACCGTCTTGGCTTCATCAGGGTTGACCAGCAGCTTCTTGTTCTCCCGGTCGACGTCGTATCCGAGGATGGGCACGCCGCCGCAGTATTTCCCCCGGCGCTTGGCAGCCGCCACCTTATCTCGGATACGCTCGGCGATGACCTCCCGCTCGTACTGGGCGAAGGTGATCAGGATGCCGAGAAACATCCGGCCGGTGGGATCGGTGGTGCTGAAGTGCTGGGTGACCGAGACGAAGCTGACGCCCTTTTCGTTGAAGAGGTCGATCATCTTCATGAAGTCCAGCAGCGAGCGGGACAGTCGGTCGACCTTGTAGACCACGATCACATCAATCTTCCCGGCGTCGATGTCCGCCAGCAGGCGGCGCAGCCCCGGGCGCTCCATGTTCCCACCCGAGAAACCACCATCGTCGTAGCGATCCGGCAGGGCCGTCCAGCCCCGCATCCGCTGGCTCTCGATATAGTGTTCCGCCGACTCCCGTTGGGCATCCAACGAGTTGAACTCCTGTTCGAGTCCTTCCTCGTGGCTCTTGCGGGTGTAGATGGCGCAGCGCAGGGTCTTGTTCTTGCCCGGCGCGACATTGCTGTTATCAAGCATTCGAACCTCCCTCGGCTTTTCTGCCGTAAACCTTCTTCAGCCCAAAAAAGACCTTGCCGTTCCACCTGGTCCCGGTGATCTCTCTGGCCACCGCGCTGAGTGACCGGAAGGTGCGGCCTTCGAACTCATAGCCATCGGCAAGGACAGTCACTTCATAGCGCCGGTCGTTCCAGACCCGCACCAGTCTGGTTCCAGGCAGGATTGCCTCGTTCGATTTCCGCTCTTCTGGGATGCGTCGATTGACCGTGGCGACCGGGTCCTCCTTGGCTGCCTGCTGGAGATGGACCTTGGCCTGCTCGGACAGCCCGCCGTAGAAAAGCTCCTGGATGCGATAAGCCAGCCGCTTGATGAGGAATTGCTTTTTGTACTGGGGCGGCTCTTCGCCGTAGAGGTCGAGCCATTTTTCCCGGAGCTGCTCCAGGGACATGGATTGCAGCAGGGCCATCTGCCGAAGGACCGAGTTTCGGGTTCGGTCCTGGTTCTTGCCGCCGGTGGCGGCGTTCTGTAACTCATTCATTTTCAACTCCTTATTTTGGTTTCCGGACGAGTTGTCATGAATGAATGCTCTGTTCCGGCAATGAATCAAGTCCTTCTCCGAGCACAGGGGAAGAATCTTCGAAAACCTCTAACTCATTGCCCACACATGCGTTTTTGGCCTTTCGGCGCAGGACCGCCGTGGCCAGAATGGAGGCGGCTGACTGGAGCCTCGCCTCACCCGACAGGCGGCCGGGTTTGCCGTTTTCGCCAAGGTCATCCATCCCCGGCCCATCATTCATTTCCTGTACATCCAACATCGAACACCTCCGGTGGGACCGGGGGACTGGATGGTGTGGATGCCAGAAAACGGTGGCGGTCGGGATGCGCGTTCGATGGCACCCACAACCGCCTCAGCTCCGCCTCTGGTCGGTTATCTGGTTTCTAACTGCTCGTCCGGTTTCAAACCGGCATTCTTCAAGCCTTACCTACCGAGGGGCTCGTGGAAGTGTCGGAAATCAGGTGTGAGATTATTTCTTGACCTGATATGCATCAGGTTTATATTATTAGGGTTTGCTGGCGCATTGCGCCTTTTTGTCTTTCAACAGAAATGGAGACGCCATGGGCAAAGCGAAGACGGATGAGATAACGCCGTTGCAGCGGAAAACGCTCGAAGCGATATGTCGTTTTGTCGATGCCAAGGGCTTCCCTCCAACGGTGAAGGAACTGAGCGAGATCTTTGAAATCAGCCCGGCGAGTGCCCACGACCGGATCAACCAACTGGTGCGCAAGGGATACCTGAAGCGGGAGGACGGGAAGTCGCGAGGCATAGCTGTTGCCCGCCGCCCCAGCGAGATGGCTGCCTCTCTGGTTTCAGTCCCTGTTGTGGGTATGGTGGCCGCAGGCCGCCCCATCCTGGCCGAAGAGAACATCACCGGCCAGGTGCTGGTCGAATCGGACGTCGTTCGTTCCGGTCAGCACTTCGCACTCCGTGCGGTGGGGGACAGCATGGTCGGTGCCGGTATCAACGATGGCGATTTGATCATCGTGCGGCAGCAGCCCATCGCCGAGGACGGTGACATCGTTGTAGCGCTGCTCAACGACGAAGTGACCGTGAAACGGCTGAGAATCAAAGACGAGCTTATCGAATTGGTGCCCGAGAACCCGGAGGTACGGAAGATCCGAGTCAGGCCGGAGGATGACCTTCGCGTGCTGGGCAAGATCGTTGGATGGAAACGGAATTGATCGAGACAGATATGGAAGAGTAACGACAAAACGAGAGGAGTAACTTATGGCATCATTCACCCTACGCCGCTTTTCGAAGCCGGGGATGCTCCGGCGAATCGACAGGAAGCATCTCATTGCCTTTCTGGAGCCTCATGCCGCCTATTTTTCAGCTCGCGGCGTAGAGTTGCCACCAGTCCAGGAGGAAGATGGCCTGGATTACAACGAGCTCAGTCACGTTTTATTGACCCCGGACAATTCGACCCCGGGCGATTTGGCAGAGGCATTGTATTATGTGAACGAGGTCTCGACTCAAGAAGGGTTTGAAGCAGTTCAGGCAGAAATATACGGGACAGAACTCGACACCGAGATTGAGGAAACCGCCACTCCTGCTGATCTTGCGATTCAGGTTTGGATGAAGGATAAATCCATCATCGAAAGAGTAATCGCTGAACTATTGCCTCTCAATAAACGCTCATTCGAATATTTCAAAACGGTGGTTACTCCTCTGCCAGTTTTCACAATTCCATCCTCAGAAAGAATAACCGCGTTGGAAAACGACCTTGATGAATGGTTTGCCAAGAAACGAAAAGGCAAATATTCCAAAGTGAAAATATTTTCTAAGGATGACTACATATGGATCGTAGTTAGGCATGGCAGCTCTTTCAATCGTGAGTCCGTTATCGAATCTGGCAAGTCTAAGAGCCAATACTTCAGACCAGAGAAATTCGATGTTCTCATATACAATCCCCTGATTGGCGAAATAAGAATGCATGCAGTAACGAAAGGAGAAAAGGAACTGTATCGAAAGATGTTTGGAAAACATCTTTTTGGTGATGAGAATTTTTTCAGCCAGAGAAGCCAATTTAATTTAGAGTCATTGCGCACGGTGGGAGAAGAATCGCTATCGTGTGAGGATGTTGATGGCCTTGAATACGTAAAGCTTAAAGAAGTTCAGCTCTCTTACGCAGGAGCTTACAAAGACAAGGAAATCAGGAGATCTGAGGATTTTTTCGCTTCACTCCGAGATCGAGGCTTTCAGTTTCCCCAACATGGACGAATTACACAGGCTAGTTTTTATGTGAAATTTAAAGAAGTTAAGAAGCCAAGGTCGCTCACTATTAGTTCAGGGAACAGGGCAAGCTTCAGGTGTGACGATGACTCCGTAATCCTGGAACGTTGGCTCTTTTTGCGCGGCTTCATTACGGGGAACAGAGGGAATCTGGATGAATGACCCTGTCTGGGAGTTCCTGGAAGCACTGCCTGGAAAGTCGGCGGCGCTGTTCGATTGGGATCACGCGCTCTCCGGCTGGGATCGGTATCCGCTGTTTCGGGACCACTTTCTTCAGCTAACCAAGAATCACGCGACTGCTGTGGATTGTCCAACCGATTGTGGACTGGGATGCCCACGCAAGGTTGTTGTGCATTCGGACTCCGAAATCGTAGCCGTCTGCCAGGAGAAGGAAGCTGGGGCGGTTCCTCTTGTCCGGCAACAGACTTTCATCTACAGGCTCAAACAGTCGGCCGTCAATAAGGCGATATGCAGAGCACTCGACATTCAGCACCGCGAAGAGCCTATTCCTATCCTGAGCCATACTTGGCGATTGGGCGACTTTCTACCTTCTACCGGCACAGTGTTTCCGGTCTATTTGACGCTCCCAGAGAAAAAGGACGATATGACTGAAACCGTCCGTGAGCTTTGTTTAGAAAACCAGAACCCTTTCGTTTTGCTCGCACCGACTCGAAAACTGCTAAGCAGAAACGCTGAACGCCTCATGAATCAAAGAGCTGCACTGTTTATGGCACTTTGCGAGGAAGTTGCCTTCCAGGAAGGCGGCCGCCTTAAGCGGATACGGAATGAATCGCCATTCAGAATATTGTTTCCCGATAACCATTTTGCTGCATCTACAGATCCTTTACCGGCAAATATTTTCCGGCAATGCGGAGACAGATGGCAAATTCGATTCCAAGGTGGGGAATCAGTTCCATTTGAGAGGCAAAAGGGTGTCGAATATCTCACCCTCCTGCTTGCCGCACCTGGCCGCTATATCTCGGTGCTGGATCTCTACCACGGAGGTACTTTGGACGAGGAAACGAGAAAGGCGCTCGAGTCCAGCGGATTGGAAGTTGGCGATTACCAGGCCGCTGCTGAAATCAGAAACGAATTGAACCGAATCGATCAAGAAATAGAAAGTTCCCGCGAATGTTCCGATTTATCACGTCTCGATGATTTACATGAGAATCGGGAGATGCTCCTTTCTCAAGTAAAGGCAATGATAGGGCCAGGTGGAAAACTGAGGCACGCGAACGATCCCCTTCGAAAGCCACGAGATAATGTCAGCAAGGCCGTTCGTCGCACCTTGAAGAATCTCAAGGATGCCAGAATGACTGCCTTTGCAGAACACCTTGAGTCTTCACTGGAATTCGGTGGCGAGATGAGATATCAGCCCTCCGAATCCATATCATGGGAAACAAAGCCCGTGATCGGATAGCCCAGGCAAAAAAAGTTTAAAAAAATTTCCCACGACGCTCTTTGTCGTGATGCACGACGCCGGATGTCGCCCCTTCAGCTTTGAAGGCGCGATCCGGCGTTTTTTATTGGTCAGCACAGGGTTGGCCACCGGGCGTGCCAGAACTTCCGAACAAGGAGACTGGCAGTGGCACAAGTCAACAAAGCACACCTCACCCCACCGAAGCGGCGACTCATCGAGTTGATGCAGGACATCAACTTCGGCCGCATCACCAACATTCCGGTCCGCGACGGCGAGCCGGAACTCACCCCTGACACGGTCATCGAGCGCGAGATCAAGCTGGGCGGACAGAGCGGTCCCCGGCCCGAGCGCGACCAGGATGACTTCATCCTCAAGCAAGAGGTCGTGGCGCTGCTGGAGCACCTCGCGCAGATGGGCAGCGGAAAAGTCTGCCTGCTCGAGATCAAGCACGGTCTCCCGTTCCTGATGCGCATCGAGGAACGGGCAGCCTGAACACGTAACGACCTGAACCCTTAGACACTGGACAACAAGCTGGACGCATGGCGGAGGCTGTTGTGGGTGTCGCCGAGCCGAATACGGCAATTGGCGGCGTACCTGCGACCCCTTCGCCCACGCGACAGCTTTGTCCTGTGATCTGGCCCGTGCCGACACCCACGCGGACCTCCTCCTCGCTCCGAGGAGGCCCCGATGGTTTCACAGAATTCTTACGACGGCATCGACAAGTATGCCGCCGACCTCATTCGGCACAAAGCACGTCAACTCGTAGGCAAGGCCGGATTCACCGAGGACGACAGACCCGACCTCGAACAGGAACTGATGATCGATTTGCTGCAGCGGATGCGGCATTTCAATCCCGCAAAGGCCAAGAAGACCACCTTCATGGCCCGGATCGTCGAACGTCACATCTCCACCATTCTGGAGGCCCGGTTCGCCCAATGCCGGGACTGGCGGCTCTGCCAAACCTCACTCAACGAACCCCTCGACAACGGCGAAGGCGACACCACCGAGCGGATCGAGTTCCTGGACAGCGAAGGTTCTCTGGGAAGCGGCACCCGCGAGACAAGGGAGCGCCTCGCCCATGAGATCCGCATGGATCTCGGCCGGGCCATCGCCTCGCTGCCGGAAGAGCTCCGGGATCTGTGCTTGCGCCTGCACGACAGCACCATGGCCGAAATCGCCCGGGAGATGTGCATTCCCAGAACCACCCTCTACGACCGGCTGAGCAAGCTGCGGGACGCGTTCCGCGAGGCCGGGCTCGAGGACTACCTGTGATCTCCGACGCATCGACCCCGGCTCCGGTAAGTAAGCACCGTGCCGCATGGTGCGGCTATCCGGGGCCTCGGAAATCAGAACCTGAACAAAAGAGGAGTTCAACCATGACTCACGACACCTACAAGTACCGTTTTGACGAGTCGGTCCCGGCCCAGGAACTGGAAGACACTTTCATGCTGGCGATGCTGGCCGTCGAAAGCCTGCACGGCCGTTCCCGTGTGCGGATGGAGAGCCGGTTCAATCTGGACAAGGCCCGCCGTACCTGCGTGATCGACGCCTCCACCGATGTCGGCAGTGATCTCGCCCGCATCTTCACCGGCTTCGCCACCAAGGAGTACGGCGAACGCTCGGTCCTGATCGAACGAACCCAGCCGTCGGGCTGTGCCTGCGCCTCCAAGCATCGCGCAGCGCCCGCCGCTGCCACAGCGGGGGTGGCGGTATGAGCGAGCTGATGACCACCACCTATTCCATGTGGCGGCTGTTCCGCAACTGCCGCATGGCCTGCAAGTGGCGCTACATCGACGAGCTGGTGCCGCTCGAGCGCGACCCCAATCTGGCCTTCGGCTCGGTCATTCACGACTGCCTGGAGTGCTGGCACGGCGAGCGGGATCTGGCCAAGGTCCTCGACCACATCGACCGGACCTATCCGAACAGGGCGCAGGACGACCATCAACAGGCCGACTGGCATCTCGCCCGAGCCATGATGAGCGCCTATGCGGAACACTACCCGGCCGAAGAGTTCGAGGTCGTCGCGCTCGAAAAGACCTTCGAAGGTCCCATCGTCAACCCGGCGACCGGCGCGACCTCGCGCAGTTTCATTCTCGCCGGGAAGGTGGACGGCATCGTCCGTCAGGATGGCCAGTATTTCCTGCTGGAACACAAAACCGCCTCGCAGATCGACGCCAGCTACCTGGAGCGGCTGTGGACCGATTTCCAGATCATCCTCTACGCCTGGTACCTGGAGCAGACCCTCGGCATCACGGTCAGCGGCATCATCTACAACGTCCTGGTCAAGGCCAAGCTGCGCCAGGGCAAGGGTGAGACCGAAGCCGAATTCGAGGCCCGCCGGGCGGAGCTGATCGCCAAGTCGAAAACCGGCAAGAGCAGCGCCAAGCGCAAGCTGCCGGAGGACGACGACACCTTCCAGCAACGGCTCCAGGAGAAGTACCTCGAGCCGGGCATGTTCCACCGGGAGGTGCTCTACATCTCCCGCGACCAGTTCGAGGAACTGCGGGCGGAGCTGTGGGAACTCTCCAAGGCCATGCTCGACGCCCGTCGGCGCGACACCTTCTACCGCAACACCAGCTACTGCTTCCAGTACGGAAGGCCCTGCGCCTACTTCCAGCTCTGCCGCTCGGGCGGCAACCCCAACGTCATCGAAAACCATTTCCAACGGATCGCCCCGCACGAAGAGCTGCGGGACGGAGCCGGTGAAGACGCCGCTCCGGTGTTTTGAAATCCCAACCATAAGGAGACGAAGCCATGCTTCCCAAGACCAAAAGCAAACCCAAACACACGCTCTCGGACCTCACCGCCCTGGTGTACGGCCCGAGCAAGATCGGCAAGAGCACCTGGTGCTCCAAGGCCGATGACGCACTGTTCCTGGCGACCGAGCCGGGCCTGAACGCCCTGGAGGTGTTCCAGACCCCGATCACCTGCTGGGACGACCTTCTGCAAGCCTGCGCGGAGATCGCCGAGGGCAAGCACGAGTTCAAGACCATCGTCGTCGACACGGTGGATAACGCCTACAAGATGTGCTCGGACTACGTCTGCAAGAAATTCAAGATCGAGCACGAATCCGACCTGGGCTACGGCAAGGGCTACGCGCTGATCAACAACGAGTTCCAGCGCGTCATCAACAAGCTCGCCTTCCTGCCCTATGGGCTGATCCTGATTTCCCACTCCCAGGAGCGGGACATCGAGACCCGGACCGGCAAACACACCCGCATCGTGCCGACGCTGCCGGAAAAGGCGCGGAAGCTGGTCACCGGTCTGGTGGACCTGATCCTGTTCTGCGACCTGGACATGAAAACCGGCGAGGACGGCAAGCCGGTCTGGCAGCGCGTGATGCGCACCAAGCCCAGTCCCAACTACGACGCCGGTGACCGCACCGGCCGACTCCCCGAAGTCATCCCCCTCGATTTTCCGAGCTTCATGAAAGCGTTCAACAACACGGCAGCCGGAGCTGCGGCGAGTGCCGCCCGGCCGAAGCCGGAGCCGACCGCGAGTGCGGCGGCGAAACCTCAACAGTAAGGAGATCCGACCATGGAACACTACGAAAACCAATCCAACAGCAACCTCGACCTGGCGCAGTTCGACGACGCCTTTGAAACCGCCGAAGTCGAGGAACGCGAGTTCGAGGCCGTTCCCGACGGCAAGTACCAGGTCAACGTCGACCGGGTCGAACTGACCCGCGCCCAGACCTCGGGCAATCCCATGCTCAAGTGGACCCTGCGCATTCTCGCGCCGACCCACAAGGGCCGTCTGCTCTGGCGCAATAACGTCATGGCCAGCAACGAGAACATCAAGTGGCTCAAGCAGGACCTCTACACCTGCGGGCTGCAGCTTCAGAAGCTCTCCGACCTGCCGGGCCACCTCGAGCAGCTTCTCAACATCAAGCTGGAGGTGACCAAACGCACTCGCGGTGAAAACGAGAACATCTACTTCAACCGTCGCATTGTCATGGCCGACGATGCCGGGGCTCCCGGCGCGGCGATGGACGACATGATCCCGTTCTGATGATGGACCGGATCACCGTTGTCGTCGACACCCGCGAACAGGAGCCCTACAGCTTCGATAGCGACAAGGTTTCGGCGGTTCGCAAGGCGCTGCCCGCCGGTGATTACTCACTGGTCGGCCTCGAGGAACGGGTGGCGGTGGAGCGCAAATCCCTGACGGATTTCGTCTCCACCGTCATCCGGGGGCGAAAGCGGTTTCACCGCGAGTTGGAAAAGCTCTCCGCCTACGAATCCGCCTGCGTGGTTGTCGAATGCAACTTTCGCGATCTGGTCGATGGCCGCTACCGCAGCGATGCCCACCCGCATGCGCTGATCGGAACGGTCGCCTCCATCGTCGTCGACTTCGGTGTCCCCGTCTACTTCTGCTCGGACCGGCAGGCCGCCTGCCGTTTTGTCGAGGAGTACCTGACACGTTTTCACCGGAGGATCGCGAGATGCCAAAAAGAAATGAGAGTAACCCGGCGCGACTCCGGGGAAGAATAGAGCGCGTTTACTATGCCGGACCCAAGTTTTCCGCAGGCCGACTGCTCACCCCGACCGGTGAGGAAGTCCAGTTCGCGGGCAATTTGTTCGCCCGGGAAAATCAGCCTGTGGTCCTGCTCGGGTCGTGGTCCACCCATCCCAAATACGGCCGTCAGTTCAAGGTCGACGGGATGGAGCACGACCTCGAACTCGATCCGGAGGGGCTGATCCACTATCTGGCCAACCATCCGGAGATCAAGGGCATTGGTCCGGCCAAGGCCAGATTGATCGTCGAGAGTTTCGGCGACGCCTTTGAAGAAACCCTTCTGAATGACCCCGAGCGCATCGCGCTCAAGGCTCGGCTGCCCCTGGATGCGGCCAAGCGGCTGCGTGACGAATGGTTGAAGAACCGCAGCGTCAACACCGTCATGGCCTGGCTGTCGGCATTCGGCCTGACCCATCATCAGGTCACCACTCTGGTCGAAAGACTCGGCGGCAACTGCCTCGATATCCTGAAGGAAGACCCGTACATCCTCATTCGGGAGATCCGGGGATTCGGCTTCAAGAAGGTCGACAAGATTGCCCGCAAGCTGGGAACCCCCAAGGACCATACCCCTCGTATCCGGGCCGGGTTGAAGTTCTGCGTCCGTGAAGCCCTGGACAATGGCCACTGCTGGATCGAATACGAGGATCTGGTCGACCAGGCCAATCTGCTGCTGGTCATGGATGCCCTGGACAGCCGGGTCCGTATCGAGAGCGCCCTCGACGCGCTCATCGAAGAACAGGCGCTTGCCTGCGATTCCCACGGCGGACGTTTCGTGGTCGCTCTGCCGGAGATCGTCCGCATGGAGCGGGAGCTGGCCTCGCTGTTCGGCCAGGCCGAAACACCCAACCCGCATTTCCAGTCCGTCAAGAAACTCGATGCCCTGATTCGGCGCTGCGCATCAACGCTGAACGAGAAGCAGCTCGAAGCGGTGCGCTCGGCCCTCCAGCACAGCATCAGCCTGATTTCGGGTGGAGCCGGTTCGGGCAAGAGCTACACCATTTCGGTCATCAACACCATCTGCGAGGAGAGCGATCTGGAGGTCGTGCTCGCCGCGCCGACCGGCAAGGCCGCCAAGCGCCTGGAGGAAGTCAGCGGTCGCAGCGGCACCACCATTCACCGCCTGCTCGGCTATGACGGCAAGGGTTTCTCGCGCAGCAAGGAGAATCCCATCGATGCCGACGTCCTGGTGGTCGACGAGTTTTCGATGGTCGACGTGCCGCTGGCCTGGCACCTGTTCGAGGCGGTCGACCTGTCACGGACCACGGTGCTGCTGGTCGGTGACCACAACCAGCTTCCGCCGGTCGGACCCGGAAACATCCTTCGAGATCTGATACAGACACGCGCCATCCCCACGGTCATCCTCGACAAGGTCGTTCGCCAGGCTGGCGTCCTCAAGGAGAACTGCACCGCCGTTCTCAAGGGCGAGGTGCGCAAGACCAGCGAGGCGTCGGTGGCCGGATGCCGGGATTGGTACCTGGTGGATCAGTTCACCGATCCGATGGCTGCACGCTCGTTCCTGCTGGAGCTGTTTCAGGAGCGGCTCGACGCCCTGGGTTTCGACATCATCAAGGACGTGCAGGTGCTGACGCCGACCCACAAGGGGCCGCTCGGCACCAAGGAATTGAACGAGGAACTGCAGCGGCTCATCCAGCGCAAGCTCTGGAACACCGAGGTGCCGCCGGTCGCCATGGGCCGCCGCGCCCCGTTTCTCAAGCACGACAAGGTCATCCAGACCCGGAACAACTACGACCTGAACGTGATGAACGGTGCCATCGGCTATGTGGTCGATGTCCTCGCGAACGGCACCCTGGTCATCGACTTCGACGGCATGCCGGTGGAGATGGAAAAGGGTTCGCCCGACCTTCAGGACCTGCAGCTCGCCTATGCGCTCACCATCCACAAAACCCAGGGTTCCGAATTCCCCTGCGCCGTGGTGGTGGTCCACAAGGCGCATTCCTTCATGCACCACCGCAATCTGCTCTACACCGGGGTGACCCGCGCCCGGCGCACCGCCATTGTCCTGGGCGACCATTGGGGCATCCAGAATTGCGCCAAGCGTTGCCAGGTGGATGACCGTCGGACCTTTCTGCCCCTGTTTCTGGACGCCGCCCAGCACGCGGAGGCCGATTTCGCCCGTGTCGCGGAGGCCGAATGAGTATGGGCGGAACGGATAACGTCAGGGAGTATTACCGGCTCGTCACCGAGATGGACATCGGTGACGTGGCCCGGGAACTCCTGCCGGGACGGATCACCCAGGAGACCGGCCAGCGCTTGATGTGCGACTGCCCCAACCATCAGAGCCAGTCGCGTCTGTCGCTGCACGTGATGCTCGACAAGCAGGGCTGGTACTGCTTCGGCTGCGGAGTCGGCGGTGATGTGCTGCAGCTCGTGGAGTTCATTCAGACGGGCTCGGTCACCGCCGGGCAATCCGGTCCGATGCCGGACAGCCACCGTCAGGCCCGGGACTATCTCGCCAAGAAGGCGGGCTTGCCGCCGCTGTCGCGCTATGGCCTCAGCCAGGAGCGTCTGGCCCAGACAGAGGCCGACCGCGCCTTCGA